>JABIME010000004.1 GCA_018654125.1 Candidatus Cloacimonadota bacterium | reverse complement strand
TTCGTTCTTCACCGAATCTTCCAAGCAATTCTAATAAAGCGGAGGAATAAATTACTGATGGTTTTAGTATCATTTCTCCCCAACTCTTTCCAAATGGAGAAGGTTTATTATACACATTTACGTCAAATTCTTTTTCTAGTACATAACGAACTAATGAAAACCCGTTTGAACGAAATCCTTTTTCCTGCAAAGCGATGATCTTATCACCAGGTTTTATGTCATTTCCGGTAATAGTTTTATCTTTTTCCAAAACACCAACTGCAGTTGCGTTCCAAACGTTACTGTTAACAGATTTTCCAACTTCAGCAATCTCTCCACCTGGTATAACTACTTTTTGTTCTATACAAGCTTTTGCTAAACCTTTCATCAGATCGTGAATAACATCAGGATCAACTTTATTTGTATCAAGTGTGTTAGTTATAGATATCGTTTCTGCACCAAGACAGATCGCATCATCAGCAACCATTGCCAGCAGATCGTAACCTAAAGTATCAAATTTCCCAATACGCTCTGCAACTTCCATTTTTGTACCAACTCCATCGTCACCCTGAACAATGTAGAAATCTCCCATATCCAGCATTCCGGCAAATGATCCTTCGTCAGTAACAGGCTCACCTATCATTCCCCTACGCGAGAAAAACGTTGATCTGGCAAAACTGTAAGCGATTTTAGAAGCTTTATCACCTATCTTAATATCTACACCGGCTTTTTTATAATCGGTCATTCAATACTCCATTTGATTATTCAATTATTCTGATGAATTATAATCTTGATTTTCAATATTCTCTGTACTGAGATAAATATCGTGAGGTTTACCTTCTCGGATTGAGAGAGCAGATACTACTTCAAGTTCAGCCAAATTATGGAATTCTAAGATATTCATAGCACCACATGTTCCCATTGAGGATTTTATCTTTGCTAGTGTTTCTTCTAGATTATCCCGAAGATGACCAGCATACTCTACCATGCCTTCTACACCTTCAACAAATTTTCCCTGATTATAACGTCTTGCTTTCCAATTTTGAGCTCTGGCAGATCCTTCTCCCCAATATGGTTTCATTACGCGATTATTCACCACGATCTTGTCTGTTGGAGATTCTTCCATTCTAGCAAAATAACGTCCCATCATCACATAATCTGCACCAAGAGCTAAAGCGATCGTAACATCTTTTGTGCTTGTAACTCCACCATCAGCAGCTATCGGAATATATTTGCCTGTTTCCTTAAAATATTCGTCTCTCTCGGCAACTACATCAATTATAGTTGTAGCGAGTCCCCTTCCGGTTCCTTTTTGCTCTTGGGTTATACATATCGAGCCACCTCCCATTCCTACCTTAATAGCTTTTGCACCAGCTTTTACTAGGAATCTAAAGCCTTCTTTGGTGATTATATTCCCGCCAATAATTGGTATGTTTGGGTAGTTTTCACTTATCCACATTATTGCTTCAGCTTGATATTGAGTATGGCCATCTGAAGAATCAATCGCAATAACATCTACTTCTGCATCTACTAATGCCTTAACACGATCTTTATAATCGTGAGTATTTATTGCTGCTACAGAGATCAATCTCTTCTTCTCATCATGAATTTCAAGTGGGAAGTCAAGTTGATCATTAATATCTTTTCTGAAAACCAATGATGTGAGTTTTCCGGCATCATCTAAAATTGGTAGAATTGATTTATGACTTTCCAGAAGAATTTTGTTTGCTTCTAGTAAATCTGTAATATTCTTTCCAACTTCAATATTCTTTTTTGATATCATTCTATCTTTAATTAAACAATCAGCATGAAGTGAAATGTCATAATCCCATTTAGAGATCAATCCAACAAAAAGGCCATTATCATCTACAACAGGGAATGTTGAATGTCCTGAATTTTTTCTGATCTCAAACATTTCTTTTACCTTCATATCTGATTTCATTTTCTTTGGTTTCACAAATCCAGCTTTATGGTTCTTTATCTTCCTAACCATCTTTGCTTCAGATTCTGTTGTTTGGGAGCAAAAAATAAATGCTGCACCACCAAGTTTGGCTAGTTCAATTCCCATCTGATCACCAGAAACAGATTGCATTGCAGCAGAAACTAGAGGAATATTTAAATTGTATTTTTTTTCATTATTTTCTGAATAGACTAGCGGAGTACGTAAAGAAATATTATTAGGACTGCATTCTGTGGGAGTATACCCTGGTAACAATCTATATTCCATCAAGGTTCTAGATGATTCCGTTATAATTTTTTTTGCCATGTCAACTCCTGCTTGATTTATTAGATCTTTATCTTAAGATCTTCAACTAAATATTTTTTCTCACAATACAAACAATTAGCTGTAGCAAATTCAGTATTGCTAATATAATATTTAGAAGGGATTTCTTCGCTATTTGTAATGCATTTAGGGTTTGGACATATTATGTGCTCTTCCACATATTCCGGCATATCTAAAGAAGCTTTACTAACTACTTCAAAGTCATTTATAATGATAAGCGTCGCGCTTGGAGCGATAAGAGCGATACTGTTAACTTCCTGCTTAGAAAGTTCACGATTCTCGATTTTAATGATATCCTTCTTCCCTATCTTGTTACTGGAAAGATTCATTCCTACCATAACTGTATTGTTACCTGTTAAATTTAAGATATCAATTACTTTTAATATTTTGCCAGCTGAAATATGATCGATAACAGTTCCATTTTTAATTGCATTAACTTTTATTTTTTTTACTTCGCTCATGCTACACCTCCCCAAGAAGAATTGATATAATTGCCTGTCTGGTATAAACTCCGTTTTTTGCTTGTGGGAAGTAGTAGGCAAATTCAGTATCATCTACATCTGGATGGATTTCGTCGACTCTTGGTAGCGGATGTAAAACTTTGAAATTATCTTTTACGTTATCTAACATTGCTTTATTTAATACATAAGATCCTTTTACTTTTTCATAATCTTCGGGATCCGCAAAGCGTTCTTTCTGGATTCTAGTTACATAAAGAATATCGAGATCGTTGATATTCCCATCCATCTCTTTGAGCTCTTCAAATTTTATATTTTGCTCAATAAGATCATCTTTTATGTAGTCTGGCATCTGTAGGAAAGAAGGAGAGATAAATTTAAACTCAGCACCAAATACAGCCATTGCCTGAGCTAAGGAATGAACAGTTCTTCCAAAACGAAGATCACCAGCAAGACCGATCTTTAAATTATCTAATTTACCTTGTGTTTTAATAATTGAATACATATCAAGTAGAGCTTGTGTGGGATGCTGATTAGCTCCATCACCAGCATTTACAACAGGAAGGTCAACAACTTCTGCTGCATATCTGGCAGCACCCTCAATTGGACTTCTCATAATAATAATATCGGAATACTGAGCGATTGTCTGAAGTGTGTCGGCAAAAGTTTCACCTTTTTTTGCAGATGTATTTTTTGTTCCGCTCATGATAATAGTATCACCATTCATGCGTTTCATTGCAGTATCGAATGAGAACATCGTTCTAGTGGATGGCTCAAAAAATAGTAGAGCAGCAAGTTTTCTTTGCATATTTGGAACTATCTCACCCTTTTCGATCTTTGCAGCTACATCCATTAAATGCAAAATATCTTCTTTACTCAAATCACGCATTGAGATCAAATTTTTCATTTATATCCTCCTAATTATTATTTCTTTTATCATAAGCTTTCCAAGCTCTTTCTCTATAAAGTTTAGCTTCTTCAAAAGAATCCTCTGCTTGAAGAATTCCTCTTCCAACGATAATACAATCAGCGCCACCACCAATTGCGTCTTCTATTGTTATATATTGCTGTCCCATTGCATCTGAACCAGCTTCTTTTTTTACCCCCGGCATCATTAGAAGTTCACTTCCAGGAAATTTTGCCTTGAATCTCCTTATATCTTCCACACTGTTTCCATGCCCGATAAAACCAGCAACCCATTGTGGATTTTTCTTTGCAGCTTCAAAACATTTGCGAGTGTAAGTCTCGTTTAGTAGATTACCTTTTGAGCTCATACGAGCCAGTACAAATCCAGCATGACTTTCTATTCCCTCAAATAATCCTTTTAAGATCATCTCTCCAGCAACCATATGAACAGTAATATATTCTGCCCAATCTGCGATTTTATAAACACCATTTCTAAATTGATGTCTAACTGTATTACCAATATCCGCAAATTTACGGTCTTCAAATATCAGAAAGTTCTGCCTCTTTGCATATTCTTGTAGTTTAGGAATGAAATTCTCATCGTAATCATCAATAATATCAACGTGAGTTTTAAGCATTACGATCTCACCACCAACTTTATCTAACATTTCGAAAAATTCTTTTTGAGTTGTTACGTCGAGTGAAAGGACAAGATTAGATTTTTTTTCTTTCATTTTATTAAGAAGTTTTTGTGTAAGTGGATTTACATATTTTGCTTTTTCTATTTTTGGTTTATTCAAACTTGCTGTAAATCCTTCAACTTCTATAACTTTTTCATCTGTGATCAAGTTTTTATCTTTCAATAACTGTACAATATCATCAAGTGTGATCAAACTATGAAGTTTGTAACCATCTTTTGCAAGTTCTTCAGTTCCATTTAAACTTCTATCGATGACTACAACAAAATCTTTAATAACAATTCCCTCTTTTTTATACTTCTCTGCAGTTTCAATTTTACTTGCTCCGGTTGTTATCAGGTCATCAATCACCAGGCACTTAGCACCTTTCTCAAATTTCCCAATCACATTATTACCTGTTCCATAAGCTTTTTCCTCTTTGCGCATATAAACTAAGGGTTTCTGCAATTTGGAAGCAACAAGAGATGCAATTGGCAACGCTGTGTAAGGAATTCCTGTGAGCACATCAAATTCCATATCTTTAATTCTCTCAACTAATAGATCTGCAATTCCTTCTAAAATAAATGGGAAGCTGATCATATCACGCAAATCAAAATAGAACGGGGATGTGAGTCCGCTTTTTAACGTAAAGCTGCCAAATTTTATAGCTCCAATTTTTTCCAGTTCCAGAACAAATTGCTCTTTTGTCATTTTAACTCCTTATTTTTATTGCAATTGATTTTAATGATTTCATTTTAATACATCTTACCATTTACAAATACTGCTTCAATTCCTGCTTTCACCATGCTTCCATCGAATGGTGAATATTTAGCTTTGCTTTGAAATAATGAAGCAACAATGGGATATTCATTTTCTGTATTAATTGCGGTAATGTCTGCAAAATATCCTTCTTTAATTTTTCCACGTTTTTCAAAATTAAATATCTCAGCAGGTTTAGTGCTTGTAAGTTCAACTAATCTCTCTATTGGAATTTTTCGTTCGTTAAATTCGGTAATAAGAATTGGCAGTGCTGTTTCGAGTCCGGGGAAACCAGATGGAGCATTTGGGTAATCTTCTATCTTTTCATCAATTGTATGCGGAGCATGATCACTTCCGATACAATCAATGGTTCCATCTAGAACTGCCTGCCATAGTACTTGATTGTCATCAGCGCTTCTAAGTGGTGGATTTACTTTGCCGAAATTTCCAATTAGTTCAAGAATACTTTTTTCAAGTGTAAGATGATGTGGTGTAACTTCACAGAATATTTTTTTATTTTTATATTTTTTAACTAACTCAATTTCTTCTTTTGTCGAAATGTGACAGATGTACAGTTTATTTCCGATCTCATTTGCCAATCGCAAAACTAACTCAGTTCCCTTATTTGCACATTCTCTATTCCTTAGTTGATCGTGATTTTGAATAAATTTATCTTCAATTAATTTTTGCCATTTATTAAGGCAATCCTGCATTTCTGTATGAACAAGGACAACCTTATCATACTTCTTAGCAAGTTTAAATATGTCTTTTAGTCTATCTTCATCTGCAACAACTTCATTTGAACTGGAACCAGCTAAAAATACTTTTATTCCAGCAACATCAGTAGGTTTTTTTTTAAGAATTTCATGCAATTCTTGTAAATTATTCTCAGTAGCTCCCAGATGGAATTTATAATTTACTTTTGCTTTCTTCGCAGCTTCTCTTTTAATATTCAACCCTTTTAGATTTGTGGTTGCAGGAATTGTATTAGGCATATCTATAATGGTTGTAACTCCACCAGATAACGCTGCATTTGAAGCAGTCTCCCAAGTTTCTTTATTACACTGTTCTATATCCCTAACATGAACATGTGCATCTATCATTCCGGGAATTACAAGCAATGCGGAACAATCAACTAATTCTTCATGCATAGGTTTTTCTATTCCAATGTAATCAATTAATTCATCCTTGATCAGGATATTTTTGATTCCTTCCAAAGTTCGGCAATTGATCAACAATCTTCTCAAAATTTCATCCTCTTCCCTGATGCATCACGATGATACTTTCCAAATTCGATTAGCTGTTCTACTTTACTTTTAGGAAGTACAGGACCTTCTACACAAAGTCTTAAACCGGTTGGATCCATTGTGCAGTTTCCACAAATTCCAATCGCACATTTCATATATCTTTCAAAAAGGAATTCATAATCAATTTCACCAACTACTTCCTGAAGAGCTTTCATCATCATTTCCGGTCCTGATGCATAGAGAAAGTCGAATTCTTCTTTAACCATAATTTGCTGGGCTACAGCCACAGATGTTCCTTTTTCACCAAAACTACCATCATCTGTAGTATTAATAACTTTTATACCTAATTCATTAAATCTATCTGCAAACACATGTTCTACTCTTGTTCGTGCTCCATTTATTAATGTAATGTCTGCTCCAGCTTCTAATAACACTTTTGTGAAGAAATAGAAAGTAGGAACTGCATATCCTCCACCAACCAATAGAACCTTGTTTTTTGATACAAAAAAAGAGGAGCCATAAGCACCTCTTATTGAAACATAATCTCCAACGCACTTTTGGAAAAGGCGGGTTGTGAACTCACCTATCCTTTTTACAGTTATAGAGAATTCCTCTTTTGTGCAATTTGATATCGAGAAAGGTTTCTCTCCTCCATCAAAATCGGTAAGCATTATAAATTGTCCAGGTCTTGCACTAAGATCATATTTAAATGTGAATGTTTTAATGTCGTTTGTTTCTTGAAATATCTTATCTATTTTTAAAGTTGTTCTCTTATCCACTATAGTTTCTCCAACTTAGGAATTTCATTCAAACTCTCGTATTCATTCTCTTCCATAAATTCCAACATTTCAGCATTGATCATATTAAATACTTCAATTCCTCGATAATGTACAGCTGTTCCTACTCCTATAACATCTGCTCCAGCCATTAACATCTCAATTGCATCTTCACCATATGTTACTCCGCCCATTCCAATAATTGGAATACTAACTTCTGAATATGTTTGGTAAATAAGTTTGAGGGCAATGGGTTTTACGCACGGTCCGGAAAGACCTCCGAATTTATTAAAGAGCACAGGTTTTATCATTTTTGTATCTATTAGCATTCCAGGCCCTACCGTATTTATCATACACAAAGCATCGGCACCTGCAGATTCAGCAGCTTTTGCAATTTGTACAATATCATAAACATTAGGTGATAGTTTTGCGATAACCGGAAGTTTTGAAATTTGTTTTACAGCTTTAACAATATTATGAACTTCTTCCTGTGAAGCCGCTAATGGAATTCCAAATTCATCAAAAACATTAGGACATGATAGATTAAGTTCAAGAAATTCAGCTTGAGATTTATTTATATGTTTTGTAAGCTCTATAAAATCTTGTATTTTTGTAGCAAAAACGCTCGCAATAACAGGAATATCGGAGCGTTTCTTAAATTCATCGATCTCAGCAATGCCATCAACAATGCCGGGATTACACAATCCCATGCAGTTTAAGAAACCACCTTCAAACTCAGCGACAACCGGTCCTTTATGTCCTGTTCTTGGTTTTAGGGTTAATGATTTGCTTGTAACTATTCCTGCGCCATTTTCTATTGAAATGTTGAAACCAGAAAATGCCATACCCATCACACCAGCTGGTAATACAAGCGGTGAGGTTATGGTTACTCCCAAAAACTCAGTTTTCAAACTTTTCGGCATTTCCCATTCCTGGTTTAGATATTCTAGTTCAAGATACTTATGCTTCCAGATTTTCGTAAAATTATTACCTCTTACTTGCCTTACTAAAAAATATTATTGGCATTTTTGGTCAATTATTTTATCGTACTTAAAGCTCTTATTTTTACATATAAAAAATAAACCGCCATTAACAGCGGTTTATACATAATTGTTGTTTATTATTATATTAATTTATTTTTAATATTTTTTAGAAATTTCTTTAAGTTTATCTACAAAATCAGTTTTTTCCCAAGTGAACTCAGGAAGTTCCCTACCAAAATGGCCATAAGCTGCTGTGTTTTTGTAGATTGGGTTTTTAAGTTGAAGATGATCTATTATCTGTTGCGGTTTAAGTGGGAAAACATCTCTTACGATCTTATTCAATTCTATATCTGATATTTTACCTGTATTGAACGTGTCTACCATTACAGAAACAGGATCTGCAACGCCAATAGCGTAAGCCAGCTGCACTTCACACTCATCTGCAAGATCTGCAGCTACAATATTCTTTGCAATGTATCTTGCCATATAAGATGCACTTCTATCTACTTTTGATGGATCTTTCCCACTGAAAGCACCACCACCATGACTTCCCTTTCCACCATATGTATCTACGATTATTTTCCTACCTGTAAGTCCGGTATCTGCATGTGGCCCACCTAAAACAAATCTTCCAGTTGGGTTTACAAAGAATTTTGTATTTTCATCTATTAATTCTTTTGGAATAACTGGCTTGATAACATTTTCAATTATATCTTTTTCTATTTGATATTGTTCAACTTCCGGAGCATGTTGAGTAGATACAACAATAGCATCTACTCTCTTTGGCTTGTTATTAATATATTCTATGGTTACTTGAGTTTTACCATCTGGACGAAGATATGAAAGTGTTTCATCTTTTCGTACTTTTGATAACCTTTGAGCAAGTTTATGAGCAAAAGCTGTTGTCATCGGCATTAATTCTTTTGTTTCATTACAAGCATACCCGAACATCATTCCCTGATCTCCGGCTCCTTGCTCATGCTCTTCATATTCATCAACTCCAAGAGCAATATCAGATGATTGCTTATCAATGGTTGTGAGAACAGCACAAGTTTGATAATCCATTCCATAATCTGCATTTGTGTAGCCAATCTCTTTAATTGTTTCACGAATAATTTTAGGAATATCTACATAGCAAGTTGTTGTTATCTCACCACCTACAAGCGCCATACCTGTTGTAAGAAAAGTTTCGCAAGCAACACGTGCCTCGGGATCACATCTTAAAATTGCATCTAAAATTGCATCTGATATTTGATCTGCCATTTTATCTGGATGACCTTCTGTTACAGATTCAGAAGTAAATAGATGTTTCTGGTTCTTCATAATTTATATCCTTTAAAAAAATCTTAAATTAATTTCATAACTTCTTTTGAAGTTCTACAAGATAATATTTCATCTAGTTTCGTTTTCATTTCGGTAATATTACAATCGATAATTTCTTTTTTTATTAAGAGCAATCTTCCGGGGCTTACACTAAGTTCATCAACACCAAGTGCAAGAAGTAGCTTTACATATTTTTTTTCGGAAGCCATCTCTCCACAAACTGCAACTTTTTTCCCTAGTTTATGCGCACTATCAACTGTAAGTTTTATTGATCTTATTATAGACGGATGAGTTGGTTTATAATACTCGGAAATAGATTGATTATCTCTATCAACAGCTAATGTATATTGTATCAGATCATTTGTTCCTATACTAAGAAAATCACATTCCTCAGCAATAGAATCAGATGTAATTACAGCAGAAGGAATCTCAATCATCGCACCAAGTTCCATATCATCATTAAAAGCGATTCCAGTATTAATTAGCTCGTTGCTACAAACTTTAATAATTTCTTTCACTTTCAATAGTTCTTCTACACTAGAGATCATAGGAAACATGATCTTAATATTTCCTTTAATATTTGCACGTAGAATGGCTTTAATTTGTTGCTTAAAAATTGGAACATTCTGCAATGATATTCGAATTCCGCGACATCCTAAATTGGGATTTTCTTCATAGGTAATATTTAAAATATTTGAGAGTTTATCACCACCTACATCAATAGTGCGAATAACTAAAGGATTTGGAGCACATTGCTGAGCAATATCTTTATAAATTTCATATTGCTCATCTTCTGTAGGAAGATCTTCGCGGTCTATAAATAGAAACTCTGTTCGGAAGAGTCCAATTCCATCACTTCCATATTCTTTTACATGTTCAATTTCCTGAGGGATCTCTATATTACTCATTAATTTTATTTTTTTTCCATCTTTTGAAATGGGCTCAACTTCAATTAATTTGAGTAATCTTTTTTGAATATTTTGCTCTTTTTTAAATATAGTATCATACTTTTCTAAAACTTTTTTTGTTGGTGATATTATTGCATATCCCTCATTTCCATCGACAATTATCTTATCACCATCTTTTACATTATTCAATAATCCTAAAGTATTCACAAGCATTGGAAGATTCATGGAGCGAGCTATAATACTGCTGTGCGAGTTCCTACTACCTCGCTCTGTACAGAGCCCTTGAATTTGCTTCTCAAAAACTTTAGTTACAAAAGAAGGTGAAATATTTTCCATTATAAGAATTGAGTTTTCATCTACATCTTCTAAAATATCTTTTCTTTCATCCATGATATGACTTAGAAGTCTGTAAGCTACATCTTCAAAATCATTAACTTTATGAGCTAAATATTTATTACTCATACCGCTAAATATATCTATTGCTTCATTAAAATAGGTGTTGATAGCCAATTCTAAACTATTATGCTCATCAGAAATAAGTTTAGAAATTTTGTTAATAAATTCTGGGTCTTGCAATATTAATTTATGTGATTCTAGAATATCACGGTTCTCTTGAGAGTATGTAAAATCTTGAATCAATTTATTCAATTCATTTATGACATAATCAATACTTTCTTTAAAACGGGAAATCTCAGATTCTATTTCTTTATTATAGATCTTTTTATTCTCAATGTGCAATTCATGTTTTTTTATTATCTTAACATTCCCAATTGCAACACCTGTAGAAACTGAATTTCCTTTAATCTTTTTCACTTTGCTAATCTTCTCCAAATTTGTCTTCGAACATTTTGGCGATCTCTTTTATTAAAAACTCTTCATCAACACCATCTGCAACAAGTTCCAATTCAGACCCAAACTCGGCTGCTAACGTCATTACACCCATTATACTTCTACCGTTTATTTCCATATCAGATTTTATAATTTTAAATTCTGACCTATATTTGGATGCTGCTTTCACTATCATTGTTGCAGGTCGCGCATGCATTCCAAGCTTATTTACTATCTTTATGGTTTTTCTAATCATTTTATCGAAATCCTATTTATTATTATTCATTTTATTCTTCTTCTTTATTTTTATTTTCCCGGATCATTGCTTTTCTTTTTAATTCTTCCTGAAGTTTGTTTGTATATTCTTTTGCTGCATCATAACCAAATAGTTTTGATATGTGATTCATTGCTACAACTTCTATTATTACGGCAATGTTCTTACCCGGAGATATTGGAAGATAAATAATAGGGATTTTGGTTCCAAGCACATCAACAGAGTTATTGCTCAAGCCAATTCTTTCATAATCCATATTATCTTTCCAGGGCATTAATTCAATTTGAACATCGATTCTTTTCTTAATTCTAACAGCTTGTATTCCAAACATTTTAGCAACATCTATTAGGCCAATTCCTCTAACTTCCATGAAGTGACCATAATTATTAGATGAAGATCCTACCAAAATATCATCTTTAGATGTTATTTTTACAACATCATCGGTTATCAAACGTTGACCACGCTCCACAAGCTCCAATGCACATTCACTTTTACCAATTCCACTTTTACCTGTTAATAAAATTCCTACACCAAATACATCAATAAGTGTACCATGAATAGTTTTGGTTGCGGCAAAAATTGTTTGTAAAAATATCCGCAAAGAATTAAAAAGTTTATCAGTAGATAACCTTGAAGAAAATATTGGGATCTTCATTTCATTTGCAAGAAATTCTATTTGCTTTGGAACTGAAAGCCCTTTAGTGATTATAATTGCAGGTATATCATAAACAAGTGTTTCTTTTATGTTATTGTAAAGATCTTCTTCTTTTAACGATTGAAGATAGCTTATCTCGGTTTCTCCAAAAATTTGAATGCGATTATAATCAAATCGCTCAAAATAACCTGTTAAAGCCAAACCAGGCCTATTAAGAAATGAGGTTGTAATATCTCCCTGCATTGTGTTAGGATGCGTTATTAAAGAGAGTGACAGATCTTTTTTCTTTAACTCATATAATTCTTTTACACTAAGCTTTTTCATATTCCCTACTTTTAATAGTGAACCCGCCCACGTCAAGTGGAACGGGTTCTAACTAATAATTTTATGCTTCGATCAACTTATAATGTTCTTCATCTTTCTTTACTAGAACGTTAACTCTATCTGTTTCAACATTCCTAAAAACTAAATACATATCATCTATATTATCAAATTTTTCCAGAGCATCTTCAACTGTTAGATCTTCTGCTAAAATTCTTTTTATTTTTACTCTTTTCTTACCTTCATTTCTTTCTATTAGATCGGCATAAACAAAATGAAGATTTTCCTTCAGGCTTCTCTTGTTATGATCTGCCCATTTATCCTTCATTTTCTTAACTTGCTGTTCCATTTTATCTACAGCATTGTCAATTGCAAGATACATGTTTTTTTCTACAGCCTCACATTTAAGATTATGCTTTGGTGCATGAACGATCAATTCAACTTTGTTTCCATTCTTTTCTAATGAAAGAATGAAACTAGCTGTAATAATATGATCAAAATATCTTTCCAGCTTCGAGCAGGAACCACCAATATGATCTCTGATCGCATTTGTAAGATCGAAATGACGTGCAGTAATTGTAATTTGCATAGTTGCCTCCTTTATTAATTCTGCAGGTTTGTTAAATACCTGCAGCTATGTTTTAAAGAAATTCTTTGCCTCTTCAGCATGATATGAGCTGCGAACTAATGGAGCTGATTCAACTAATTTGAATCCCATTTTTAATCCTTCATCTTTGTAATAAGCAAATGTATCTGGATTAATATATTCTTTTACTGGATAGTGCCCTTTACTTGGAGCCATATATTGTCCGATTGTTACAATATCAACATTTACTTCACGCAATCTCTTTAAAAGCTCCAACACTTCAATTTTCGTTTCTCCTAGCCCCACCATTAATCCACTTTTCGTTAGAATTGAATCATTAGAATTCTTAGCAGTTTTTAAAACATCCAGCGATCTATTAAACCTTGCCATCGGGCGAACAGCTCCATAAAGACGTGGAATAGTTTCCACATTATGATTAAGTACATCCGGAGATGCATTTACTATACGCTTAACAAGATCCATATTGCCACTTAAGTCTGATATCAATAATTCAATTGCAATATTAGGATCACAAATTTTACGAATTTGCTTAATTACTTCAATAAACTGAGAGGCACCTCCATCGGGAAGATCATCACGTGTTACTGTTGTTACCACTACATATTTTAAATCTAATTCTTTAGCTAATTTTGCTATAGCTACTGGTTCATTTATATCGGCTGGATAAAGATTATTTTGTGTTTTATCAACTGCACAAAAAGTACAGTTTCGTGTACAGGTTTCTCCTAAGATCATAAAAGTTGCTGTTCCGTTTTCAAAGCATTCACCTTGATTTGGGCATTTTGCACTTTCACAAACTGTATGAAGATTGTATTTTCTTAAAGTTTTTAATATTTCCTGTGCTTTTTTTGCACCGAGTTTTTCTGATTTTAGCCATTGTGGCTTTCTCAATACTTCCATATCTTCCTAAGATAACCTACATTTTATGTATAGCAAGTTTTTCCAGATCTTCAACAGCTTCCATTACAGCTTCAGATAAAGTTGGGTGAGCAAACACAACCTTTTTTACATCATCTATAGTTGCATCTAAACCCACTAATACACCCGCTTGAGAAATTAATTCCGTTGCATGTGCCCCAATTATGTGAACTCCTAATATTCTTTTAGATTCTTTTTGTGCAATTACTTTTACAAACCCAAAAGTAGCTCCCAATCCGAGTGCTTTTCCATTTGCAGAAAACGGGAATTTCCCAATATGTAATTCTCCAAATAATTCTTCTGCTTCCTTCTGTGTATAACCTACAGAAGCAATCTCGGGATTTGTGAATGTGCAAGCTGGAATTTTTTTATAGTTAAGATCATTGATCTCAATATTTGTTTTATTTACTTCATTATTTATTATGTCTGCTACAATCAAACCCTGTTTACTTGCCGTATGAGCCAACATTAATTTTCCTGTAACATCACCAATTGCAAACACATTCTTCAAATTTGTTCTCATCTCATTATCAATGTTAACAAATCCACCGTTAACAGAAATTTCATTGTTAGCAAAATTAATATCCATAATAGGTTCTCTGCCAACACTTAGCAAAACTTTTTCGGTTTCTATTTCTTTCCCATTTGATAATTTAAGAATAATATTGTTATCTGTTTCTTCATAACTCTCTACAGCTGTTTTTAAGTGCAGTTTTATCCCACTTCTTTTCAGTTTCATTGCCAATCTTTTAGAAATTTCTATATCTTCTACAGCAATGAGGTTTGGAAGAAACTCAATAATCTCTACATCTACACCTAATTGATTATAAATTGAAGCAAATTCGCATCCGATAACTCCACCGCCAACAACTACAAGCTTCTTAGGAAGTTTCTCCATTTTAAGAATATCTCTAGAAGATAGAATATTCCTACCATTGCATCTTATAAAAGGCAATTCTTTGGGTTTGGAACCAGTTGCAACAATGATGTAATCTGCTGAATATTCCTCAACATTTGTATTTATTTTGTATTCTGAATTTTTTCTTTCAATTTTTACTACTGTTTCTTTTACACTATGAATTTTCCGTTTTTGGAACATAAATTCAATTCCAGAAACCAGTTTTTCTACAATTTCATTTTTTCTTTGCCAAATTTTAGAGTAGTTAATTGTTGATTTTTCAATTGAGATTCCAAAATCTTCTGAATCTTTAATTTCAGAATAAAGGTCAGCAACTTTTACCAGTGATTTGGTAGGTATGCACCCATGATTAAGGCAAACACCACCCAGCCTTTCTTTTTCAAAAACAACAGCATCAATGCCATACTGCTGAAGCCTGATCGCAGTCACATATCCTCCGGGACCTCCACCGATTATTGCAACTTTAAATTTCCTCACTCTTTTCTCCTCAACCTGCTATTAAGTATCCCTTTTGCTTTTCTGTACTTTGCAACAACACGGCGAGAAACGTGTATATTCATCTCTCCAAGTTTTTCAGCAATTTCCTGATCACTTAAAGGATTTTTATCATCTTCAACATCAATCATTCTCGTAATCTTCTGCTCTACATTATGTCTTGAGATCGAGTTATAATTATCGTCTTTTCCTGCTTTGCTTGTAAAAAAATCTTTTAAGCACATCACACCAAAAGGTGTATCAGCATATTTAATGCGAACAACTCTTGAAATTGTAGATTCATTAACATGTAGTTCTTGTGCAATTTCTGAATATGTTAGCGGCTTAAGAACTCTATTCTCTCCATAAAAGAAATCTGGTTGATGATGCAAAATTGATTTTGTAACTCTTTCTAAAGTTCTTCCTCGCAGATAAACAGATTTTATAAGAAATTTTGCTGAATTTATCTTACTGCGTACGTAATCAAGTGCTTCTTTATCTCTTTTTACTTGTTGCAATATTTTGTTATAACGTCTACTCAAGCGAATCTTAGGGAATGAATAATCATTTACAATAACCTCATATTCACTTCCAATTCTTTTAATTATTACATCAGGAACTATATAGTTTGTATGATTAGTAAGAATACGTAATCCGGGTTTTGGATCCAGTTTTGAAATTTGTTTTTTCCAATTTAGTATTGTAGTAATTGAAGTTCCAAAACTAGATGCAATAATTTTATATCTTTTATGAATTAGATTATTAAATTGTTCGGATACTAACCTAAAGATGTTCTCATTATGTGTCTCAGGATCAAGTTGTGCTAATAAACATTCTTGTATATTTCTAGCTGTGATTCCACATGGTTCTAACGCAAGAAGCATTGAATGTATTTCTTCAGCTCTCTCAAATTCAATTCCGAATTCTTGTGATGTCTCCTCTAAACTGAAATCATCTAGTAGGAAGCCATGATCATCTACACTATCAAATAATTCATAAGCAAACTCAAATTCATTATCTGCAAGGTCTAGTTTTTCGATCTGATATATAAATTTATCTCTTTTATTTTCTTGTTCTTTTGTCATTTGATCGAAGTTTATACCTTCTGTAGATGATGATCCGCCAGAACTTCCTTGAAAATAGTCTGAATAAGAATCTAAGATCTCACTTAATTCTTTTGTCTCTTCCAAAGTCTTTTTCAGTTCTTCATCTTCGGTTTCATTTTTAATATTTTCATCAAGCTGTTCTTTAATCTTATCATTTTTGTTAGGTAATGTTTCTTCCTCTTCGTTAAATTCAAGAAGTTCTAAAAGTGGATTACTGATCATTTCTTGCTTTAAATGCGTTTCAAGCTGCATCATTGGCATAGCCAGCATTTCTAGTGATTGAAGCATTTTGGGCTTCAATAACAAGCTTTGTGTTTGCTTTTGAACTAATGTTTGTCTAAACTTTACCATAATCCTATTCTTTATTATTCATTTATAAAGGGGTTGGTGAATCTATCTCCAAGATAAACTTCACGAGCTTTGTCATCTTTAACCAGTTCTCTAGATGTTCCACTAAATAATATTTCACCATTAAAAATAATATAAGCTCTTTCAGTTATTTTCAAAGTTTCTAAAACATTATGATCAGTAATAAATATACCAATATTTTTATCTTTTAATTTTCTTACAATATCTTGTATATCGGCCACAGCAAGTGGATCAACACCTGCAAAAGGTTCATCCATAAGTAAAAAAGAAGGAGATGTTACAAGTGAACGTGTAATCTCAAGTTTCCTTCGTTCACCACCAGATAGCGTATATGCCTTCTGCTTTGCTAATTTAGCTAAACCCAATTCTTCCAGATGTTCTTCCAACCTTAATTTCCGTTCCTTTTTAGATATCTTTAACGTCTCTAAAATTGCCATAATATTCTGTTCAACTGTAAGTTTATGGAATATTGATGGTTCCTGAGCAAGATAGCCAATACCAAGTTGAGCACGCTTGTACATGGGAAGATCGGTAATTTGCTTTTCGTTAAAGAAAACATTTCCGCTATTAGCCTTTATCAAGCCGAGTATCATATAAAATGTTGTAGATTTGCCAGCTCCATTAGGGCCTAATATTCCAACAATTTCCCCTTGTTGTAAATCTATACAGACATTATTTACAACCGTTCGCTTCCCATAGATTTTAACTAAATTATCTGTTTTTATGCTCTTCATAGTAAATAGTTTTAATTATTGTCATTTTATTTGTCAAGTGAATGTTAAAATTAAAATACATATTTGGAATAAATTATGCTTCTTAATGAATCTAAAATGTTTTTTTATATTTAGTTAAGGATTTTTTACCAATTTTTATGCTGAAATTTATAGATCCCATGAACTTTATCTTTCATAGAAATCATTTTTATTTTATTGTCATTGTCCATCTTTATAATCAGATGTTCACCCTTTGCATTATTTGCGGAATAATCCTTTTGGTTTATTTCATCTTGTTGAAAATATGATCTTACGTCTCCTTTCGCTTCGCAGAATGAGATATTCCCTTTTTCAAAAATGAACTCCATCAGATCACCATTTGCCCAGCTAGCCTTTGGTTTGTCTTTTGCGTCTGAGAACTGAACAAAACATGAATCTTGCAGAACTGCCTTTTTTATTTTTTGATCTTCAAAAAATATTCGGAATTCAATTGCTGTAGCATCAGCAAGATCAGATGTAAAATTTGGTTCACCAATATATACAGCTTTTTCTTCATCAGCAAAATAAAGCAGAAAATCGCTTGTCATAACAAAATCATTTGAAAATGTTTTCACATTAAATGTTGCTGCTACTTTTTTGTAATCTTTAAAATACTCTATCTTCTCAGCAGAAATAGACAATGTATCTTTATCGGCAATAGATAAAACAGGTTCTTTAATTAGATAGCCATAACCATCATCTAAAAAATATTTCAATTCGCCACAAGTTCCGTAAATATTTTCTCGCTCATCATAAGTTTGCACATTGTCTTTAGCAAAAAATTCTCTTGAATTTCTAAAGTATTCAACTTCTCCAGCTTCAAATGTTCTTAAGGTGGAGTCTATATGCGTTTCAGTAGCCAGTACGTTCTCACGTAAATACAGACGCTCTTTTTCACGAAAATAATCCACATTATCTGCTTTCATACTTAACGTATCATCATATACTTCTACATTTCCTCTCATCCGTACTATCTTCTGCAATTCAAAAATATCTGCTTTATCGCTAAAGAACTCAGTATCACCGTAAAAAAAGTGAACATTTCCAAAAAGATTTGTTATGTATTCACCCTGAATTTTATTTATTATGAGTTTATCTGCATTAATAAGTTTATACGGGCGTATTTCGTTTTCCTGGGCATGAACGCTAACCACAGACACAAAAAAGATTAGAAAATATAAAGCTATATTACCAGTTAACTTCTTTTTCATCAAGTTTCCCTTTTGCCGAGACTTTTGTAATTTCCACTCTATCGAGATCTAGGTTTGACAACATCTCTTCACCGATAAGTAAATTATTATCACGTTGCAAAGTCACACCTTTTTTTGCATATAAAGTATTATTATTCCTATCCAGAACCATCAAAGGAGCCTTCATAATTCCATTATCACTTACAACAACAACATCACCAATTCCAGTAAGTGAATTCTCAGCATCATTTACTTCAGCTTTGTCACATTTCAAAGTTGATTTCACAGATCCATCAACATTGTAAAAAGTAACAAATACAGTATCAGCAAAAGTTTGTTTTGTATTGTAGTACTTGTAATAATGAACAGCTGTTAACTCATAATCAATTACATTATTAGAAGTTGAAATAACTTTTATAGAATCAGCTTGTTCATCTGGTATTTTTCCACTTATAGGCATGTTGGAAGCTTCGTCTTGCTCTGCACAGGAAAACAGGAACAGAATACTGCTAAGACATAAGACGATCAAGAAGCTTTTGTAAACTTTCTTCATATTTTCCTTGTTTCTTTAATATCAGTTCAATAAATTCTCTTACTGCAGCTTCTCCACCCTTGCGTTCAGTGACCAGGTCTACCCTACTTTTTATATCATCAAATGCATCTGCTGGAGTTGCTGAAATATTGCATTTTTCAATTACAGGAATATCATTCCAATCATCTCCCATATAGGCTACATTTTCCCAATCAAGATCTAATTTATTAAGAAGTTCTTTTGTTTTTCTAAGTTTATTTCTCACACCCTGAAATAGTAGTTCAATTTGAAGATCATCACATCTTTTTTCTAGAATTTTAGATGTTCTTCCAGTTATTATTGCTAATTCAATTCCACTAAATTGAAGCAATTTTATACCCAAACCATCCTTTGCATTATAATTCTTAGATTCTATCTGATCGTTATTATATACTATTTTTCCGTCAGTTAAAACTCCATCGTTATCTAGAATTATCAACTTGATCTTATTAAAATCCATATTCTCCTCGTTATCCATTAATTTTCAAGCAAGCATCTAATAGTTGCGGAAGTTCATCTATTGGCAACATGGAATTTGCATCACTAAGTGCATCTTCCGGATTTGGGTGAGTTTCTATAAAAAGTCCACTTACTCTTCCTGTAGCAATTGCTGCTTTAGCCATAACCTGCGCATATTCTGGCGTTCCACCCGATGTTATATTTTGAGAAGGCTTTTGCAGACTGTGTGTTACATCATAAATAACTGGGAATCCGATCTGTTTCATTATTGCAAAGCTGCGGAAATCTACTACTAAATTGTGATAACCAAAGCTAGTTCCCCGCTCTGTAAGTAGAATTTTATCGTTTTCTTTACTTAATACTTTTTCTGTAGCACCTTTCATATCTTCAGGAGCCATGAACTGCCCTTTTTTTATATTCACGATTCTGCCAGTTTTTGCAGCTGCGCATAACAGATCTGTTTGTCTTGATAAAAAAGCTGGAATTTGCAATACATCTGCAACTTCAGCTACTAATTTAATTTCACTCAAATTATGTATATCTGTTAATATTGGAACGTTAAATTCTCTTTTAATTTCAGAAAGAATTTCAAGCCCTTTTGTTAATCCGGGTCCTGTAGGAGAATTAACAGATGTTCTATTGGCTTTTCTGAAGGATGATTTAAATATAAACTCGATTCCGCGTTCCTGTGTCATCTCAACCAATTTTTCTGCAACATACATCATCATTTTTTCATCTTCTATAACACAAGGGCCAGCAATAAGAAAAAATTTATCGCAATGTTTCAGTTTATTATAAAGCTCCATTCTAACTCCATTAACAGATATTTTAATTCTAATCTACTTCTTTAAACACAATTAATTTTAATTAAACGATAATGACAACTAAAAGTGATAAATTACTGTGTCCAGATTTTTTTTACTTGCATGAAATCACTCAGTAAAATTTATAATTTTTATATATAAATTATGAAGAAATTAATATTAATATTTATTGTTTTGGTTATTGGCATCCTTAATGCAATTGAGGGTGAACATAAAATAGCGCGACTGCACTATAAAGGTGGTGGTGACTGGTATAACGATCAGGATATTATTCCTAATATTACTGAATACTTAAACAAAACATTAAGTACTAATTTCTCGAAAATGCAAGCTACCGTCAGCCCTGATGATCCAAAACTTTTTGATTATCCATTTATTTTATTAACTGGGCATGGAACTGTTAATTTTAGTAATAAAGAAGCTGAGAATTTAAGAACATATTTAGATCGAGGTGGATTTCTTTATGTAGATGATGATTATGGTTTGAATAAATCATTTCAGCAACAGATAAAAAAAATATTCCCCGAAAAAGATTTTGTTGAATTACCAACCAGTCACCCAATATTTCACTGCTATTTCGATTTTCCTAACGGTCTACCAAAGATCCATAAACATGAAGACAATAGACCTCAAGCTTTTGGTATTTTTGATGATAATGGACGGCTGATGCTGCTTTATACCTTTGAATCTAACATTACTGATGGTTGGAGTGATGTACACAATGACCCTGATGATTTAAGAGAGCAGGCTTTTAAGTTTGGAGCAAATTTATTTTATTATATAATGACGAATTGAGGAAAATATTATGAATGTATATATTGCTTCTGATTTTCATTTAAAATTTGTTGAAGGCAAGAATGATATTCAGCGCAGAGAAAAAGTGATATCTTTTCTAGATAGCATTAAAGATGATGCTGATCTGTTAATTCTGAACGGAGATATTTTTGACCTTTGGTTCGTTTGGAAAAAATTTATAATAAAAGGATATTTCCCGCTATTGGTTAAACTTCATGAGTTAAGGCAAAATGGTGTAAGAATTGTGTTTATAGCTGGTAATCATGATTTTTGGTTTAAAGATTTTCTTACAGGAATAATTGGAGTTGAAGTTTATAAAGATAATTTCTGTGAAACCTTAGATGGAGTGAAAACATTTATCTCTCATGGAGATCGATATACTTCTAATGATCTGCGCTATCAAATCTTCCGCAAAATTATTCGTAATAAATTTATCATGTGGATATTTGGTAATTTGCATCCTGATATTGCTTTAAATATTGGTAAGAATATGAGTAGATCAAGCCGTAAACAACAAAAGCCAGATGGCACTTTTAATAAACGTGAGCATGGTCTTATTCAATTTTCTAAAAAGAAGTTGAATGAAGTGGATCTGGTTATATTAGGACACTCGCATCTTCCTAAAATTGAGAAATATGAAAATGGTATTTATGCAAATGCTGGTGACTGGATTAATAATTATTCATATCTAAAGATGATTAATGGAAAGATTGAATTAAAATTTTACATATAAATATAAACAAAAAAAAAATAGGAGAATAGCAAAAATGAAAACAAAATTGTATGTGTTAATAGCAATTATACTAATGGGAGTGTGTACTATGAGTAATTTAGAAGCAAATGAAAATGTGATTGTGAAAATGGTTACAAATATGGGAACAATAGAATTGGAACTTTACGCAGATAAAGCACCAATAACTGTTGAGAACTTTGTAAAATATGCAAATGATGGATTCTTTAATGGAACAGTTTTTCACCGTGTGATAAATAACTTTATGATTCAAGGTGGTGGATTCACAGTAGAAGGAGATCATAAAACTGATACTTATGATGGAATTCAAAATGAAGCTGACAACAAACTTTCAAACGAAATTGGAACAATAGCAATGGCAAGAACAAACAATCCGCACTCAGCTTCATCACAGTTCTTTATTAATGTGAAGGACAACAATTTTTTAGATCACACTGACAAAAAACGTGGCTGGGGCTATTGCGTTTTTGGTAAAGTAACCAAAGGAATGGAAATTGTTAATGCAATTAAGGTTGTAGCTACACAAGTAAATCCTAAAACAGGAATGCCAGATTGGCCAGTTGAAAATATTATTATTGAATCAGTTGAAGTTATAAAATAATATTTAGAATATCAATATTGAATTTTTGAGGAATTTTCTATGAAGAACTTTTCCTTTTTGCTTTTAGTTCTATTTTTATTTTCATGCTCTAATAGCAAAATAGTTGTAAGCAAAGATATTGCTTCAACGCAAAATGTTTTAAACATAGAAATTCCTCAAGATTCTACACAAATAAGCAACAGATTACTATTAGAACCACCACTTATTATAGGTCCTGTTAAAATTATTGCAACAGGTGACCTAATGCTGGGAACCATCATAGACAGTAATTCATTTATACCAGATAATGTTGGAACATACTTTTTTGAGGCAGATGTTCAGAAAATTCTAAAGAATGGTGATATTACATTTGGAAACCTTGAAGGTGCAATTTGTGGTAACACAGGAATTCCTAAAAATAAAGAGTACGTTTTTGCAATGGCAGATAATTCTGCTGAAATACTGTCAAACGTTGGATATAACCTTTTAAGCACTGCCAATAATCATGCTTTAGATATGGGTATTGAGGGTAAAAGAGCAACTGAATTCTCATTAATGAAAAGTAACATATATTATGCAGGATATGCGGATGTTCCAACAACACAATTTGAGATTAACAATATTTCTTATGGGTTTTTAGCAGTTTCACCCAATTATGGTGTGGTTAATATTCATAATATTAAATTGATTAGAGAACAAATTATTGAACTTAATAATAATTGTGATATTGTAATTGTTTCTATGCATATTGGTGCTGAGGGGAAAGAGCATCAACATATAACAAGAAAACAAGAATATTTCATGGGTGAAGATCGTGGAAATCCCTTTCGGTTTGCACGTGAGATGATCGATTCTGGAGCTGATATAATTTTGGGACACGGTCCGCATGTAACCAGAGCTATCGATATTTACAAAGATAGATTCATAGCTTACAGCTTAGGAAATTTCTGCACGATAAATAATATAAAGATTCAAGGAGTAAATGGAATAGCTCCAATAGTAGAATTAGTAATTGATATTGATGGTAGGTTCATCTCTGGTAAAATACACCCAACAAAACAGCTTTATAAAAGTGGTGTAGTTTTAGATGATGACAATTCTGTTATTAAATTAATGCAACAGCTTATATTAAAAGATTTTCCAGAATCTAAAATCACCATTACAGATGATGGAATGATCTATAAGTCATCGTCGAGATAGTTCAAATAATCGTTAATCTTCTTTATTACTTCTTGGATGCGCTTGCTCATAAACTTTTTTTAGATCTTTAATTGTGAGATGAGTATAGAGCTCTGTTGTAGATAGATTTGCATGACCCAGCATTTCTTGAACAGCTCTTAGATCTGCACCCCGAGCAAGTAGATGAGTTGCGAATGAGTGACGAATAGTGTGAGGTGTATACCCTTTTGTTTTGGCTACTAAATTTAAATACCTAGATAATATTTCCCGGATCTCATTTGTAGAAAGTGGTTTTCCGCTTTTTGATAAAAAGAAAGTTTCATCACTAAATCTTGATTTAAATTGCTCGCGAGTTGCTGTATAATTTCTTATGGCTATCTTAGCTTTACTGCTTAGTGGAACAATCCGCTCTTTATTTCCTTTTCCAATTACTCTGATCTGTTTTTCGGCAAGGTCTATCTGCCCTATTTTACAATTTGCAATTTCACTAATTCTTAATCCACTAGAATATATTAATTCTAATATCGCTCGATTTCTAATACCGAATTTACTGGAGAGATCTGGAATATTTAGTAAATCTTCCATCTCTTTTTCTGAAAAACATTTAGGAAGTTTTTTCTCAAATTTAGGGATGTGAAGTTTTGAAGCTGGATTTTTTGAGCAATATCTGTTCTTCTCACAGAACTGAAAGAAGCTCTTCAATGTTGTAGCTTTACGGGCAAGTGTTCTATTGTTACGATCATTAACACTTAAATGTCTTAAAAAATCGCGAAGATATAAACGGGTTACCTGGTTAACATCTATTTTTTCATCTTCAAAATATCGTAGAAGAAACTCTTCAAGTTGCAAGAGATCACTTTTATAGGCAGTAATTGTAAGTTTAGAAAGCCCTCTAGAGATCAATGTCCTCACAAAATCTTCAATTGCTTTCTGCATAAATTCCCTATTATAATTAAGCCCTAATACTTGAACTCAACTTCACTCCAATTTTCAGTCAAATTACCTTTATCATATTCTAAACGCAACTTCCCATATTTACCTTTTCTTGTTAAAATACTATAAAATTTAGTTGTTCTATTAGAAAGTTTTTCATTCCTCTTTTTTTGATAATCAAAACTAACTACAGCATTCACATTCAGATCTTTTACGATGTCATTATCAATATATTTTCCAACATTTGAGAGCATGATAATATAATCTGCTTTCTTAGATAAATATTTTGCCTGCTCCTTTGCAATTCTAAAAATATCTGTTTCAAGTTTTGCATGAGCTGCAATATTGTTCTTCACGGTAAAATCGGGAGTATAAATTGCAAAAATACCCACACTAAATGAATCAGATTTTATTATTTTATTTTTTATTATTGGAATAGAATCGCTTTCAATGTTAGAGATAAGCAGGTCACCTTCAATTGTTTTATCATAGAAGAAGTAATCTACAGGAGATATTATTTCTGGTGCTAAAGAATTAATTAAAATTGCTGTTAAACTGTCTGACTGTGGCTCTTTTAATAAACGTCCGGCAAATGCATTAACTTGCTGTATCGTATCATTCCTGATGTTCTTAATTAAAAAATTAATCATGTTTATCTTTTCGTGCTCAAACCGTGGTTCTATAAAAAAATTTATATCTAAATAATCCTCAGCAAAAAGAGAACTTAATATCACCATAACAAATACAAAGGAAATTACTTTTTTCAAATCTAACTCCAAACTTTTTTTTACTTTCTTATTTATGTGCTCAACTTGTCAAAAAGATTTTTTTTTGACAATAATTCTTATAATTAGAAACTTGATTAAAATATGTGATTTATATGAGGAATTATGAAAAATAAACTTATTGTTGTAATTGGTGCCTATGGTAGTGGTAAAAGTGAATACTCAATTAATTTAGCCAGAGAATTTTCGCAAAACGGAGAAAAAGTAACATTGGTAGATCTAGATGTTGTAAATCCATATTTCCGAAGTAGAGATGTAAGAGAAAAATTCGAAGAGAAAGGCATTACCGTTATAGCCCCTGATGGAGAATTTAAACATGCCGATCTTCCAATGCTATCGCCAAGAATTATGGGAGTTGTACAAAACAATAATGAAGTTGTAATACTTGATGTAGGTGGAGATCCAGCTGGTTGTAGAACTTTAGCAAGATATGTAGCAAATATTAATAAGCGTGGATACGAAATGCATCTTGTAATTAATACAAAGCGTCCTTTCACCTCAGATGCCGAGGGAATTATTGAAATGCTAGAGATGCTTCAGTTTGCATCTAAACTTAAAGTTTCAGAATTTGTTTGCAATACAAATTTGATGGAATATACAACTGCTGACATCATTGAAGAAGGAATTGCCATAATTGAAGAAATTGCTAAAAAAGAAAATATTAAATTTAACAAATTCACAGTATTAGAAAAATATATTGATCAAATCCCTAATATTATTGGCGGCAAAACCAGAATTACCCTCAGCTACTTTTTATCTAAGCCTTGGGAAATGAATAATAAAGTTCATCATCCCGGAATTTAAAAAGAAAAATTTAATAAATAAATTTAAACAATTCATTTTTTTCTTTGACACTAACAATTAAATTTTCCAAATTAGTATTATATTTTGTTATTTATATTAATATTTAATAAATACTATTTAAATAGTTTTAAATAATATTAATTTTAAATTGATTTTACTATAACAATTTGGAATAGAAAGTGCAATCTATAATAATGTATTATTAATAGTTTTGTTATTAAATAATTAATGTAATTCTTTTAATAATAAGGATTTAAACTGAATGTTTAATTATAATTTAAGCATAGTTGCTAAATATTGTTGGGTCAATTATAACACACTTGTGGCATATTGCCACGACTTCTACCACTTTACTTTAATTAAAAATAACTATTCTTTGGAGATTTCATGAAACAATTATCAAAACAATTTATCTACTATTTTATATTACTTTTTATATTACTAACTGGTTTATATTTATTACAATTATATAGCTTTCTGGCATTTCATACTATTGTAGAACTATTTAGTATTGTTGTTGCCTATGGTTTATTTATGCTTTCATGGAATTCAAAAGAATTTAATAATAATAGTTATTTTGTGTTTATTGGAATTGCATATTTATTTATTGGAAGCATAGATCTATTACATACTATGGCTTATAAAGGAATGAATATATTTCATGGTTATGGTGCTAATTTGCCAACACAATTCTGGATACAAGCCAGATATCTTGAAGCACTAACCCTTTTAACAGCTCCCTTTTTTATAAGAAAAAAAATAAAAGAATCTTCTATTTTTATCGTATACAGCACCATTTTTATATTAATTATACTATCTTCATTTTACAGAGTATTCCCTTCATGTTTTATTGCAGAGGAAGGGCTTACACCTTTTAAAATTATTAGTGAATACATTATTTCATTAATTCTATTATTTTCAATTTTGATATTTTATAAATTCAGACGTGAGTTTAGCAAACGAACATTAAGGCTACTAATAACTTCATTCATTTTTACTATAATATCAGAAATAGCATTCACCTTTTATATAAGTGTATATGGAACTTCAAATTTTGTCGGACATTTGTTTAAACTTTTCTCTTTCTATCTAATTTATAGAGCTCTTATACGGGAGAGTTTAAAAAAACCATATACAAATTTATTCAATAAATTTCAAACGAGCCTAACAGATTATCGTAATTTAGTTGATAATATACCTGGTATAAGTTATCATTGCAGTAACGATAAGAATTGGACGATGCAATTTATAAGTGACGAAATAGAAAACATAAGCGGGTATCCAGCATCAGATTTTATTCATAACAAAAATCGCACATTTGCCAGCATTATACATCCGGATGATTCCATGCAGGTAAATACAACAGCTCAGGATTGCATTAACATTAAAAAAACATATTCTATGGAATATAGAATTATTGATTCAGAAAACAAAGTTAAATGGGTTTATGAAAATGGAAAAGGTGTGTTTAATGATGATGGTGAATTATCTTATCTTGAGGGAATTATAGTTGATGTAACAGAGCAGAAAGAAACAGAAGTTGCAATTTTAAATAGCAGAGAAAGATTAAAAACATTAAACAAAATTATTCGTCATGATCTGGCAAACGACCTAATCGTAATTAAAAGCGCTTTACGCATATTCCGAAAGAATGCAAATTTAGAGATGCTGGACGAAGCTGAAAAGAGAGTTAATGATGATCTTAAACTTATAGAAAGATATGGGAAGCAGGAAACATTTATAAGTAACAATGCGAATCTAATTAAATTAAATTTAAATAAAACTATTACGGAAATTGCAAAGAATCATAATAAAATTAAAATAAATGTATCTGGCAGTGGTGATGTTTTTGCTGATGATAACATCTACACGATTTTTGAGAATCTAATTAATAATTCAATATTACATGGAAATTCAACAGCAATTGATATTGAAATAACAAATCATGAAGATATGTGTGAAATTCGATTTGCAGATAACGGTATTGGAATCCTCGATAAAATAAAGTACAAAGTTTTTAATGAAGGATTTCATCATGGAGAATCTGGGCATACAGGTATGGGATTATATATCGTAAAAAAAACAATTATAGATTACGGTGGTGTAATTTATGTTGAAGACAATAAACCAAATGGTGCAGTTTTCGTGATAAATTTACGAAATGCAGAAAAATTAGGATAGTATGGGTGAGATTAAAATGAAAGATCATGAAAAAACTAAAGAACTACTTTTAACTGAAATTAAAGAATTGAAAAGTAAAATTGAAAAACTTCTAAATTCAGATGAAGCAAATTTAAAAACAGAAGAAGCACTGAAAGCAAGTGAAGAAAAATTCCGAAACATGGCAGAACAGATAAATGAAGTGATCTTTCTTACCGACAGTAAAGGTAAAATAGATTACATCTCTCCTGCTTCAACTTCTATTTTTGGCTATTCTCCAAAAGAGATGGAAGGTAATCTGTTTATGAAGTTTTTAAAGAAAACAGAGATACCAAAAGCAGTAAAAGGATTTACAAAAACTATAGCTTCTGGAAAAGCAACTATAGATATGAACTTGAAAATGATAACAAAAAGCAAGGAAATTTTTCTTGGAGAGCTTTCTGCAAGAGTATTTGCTACAAAAGCATTTAAGGGTACTATCGGAGTTATTAGAGATATAACAGAAAGTAATAAAGCAGAAGAAGAATTACAGGCTCAGGCGAAGTTCATCGATAACCTCATCGAAAGTTCTGCACTCAGTACTTGGATATCCGATAAAAATGGAACTGCGATAAGAGCAAATCCCGCCTGTTTAGAATTCTTCGGAGCTAC
>JABIME010000020.1 GCA_018654125.1 Candidatus Cloacimonadota bacterium | reverse complement strand
TTTTTTATTTTCATAGTATTATAATGTTTCACCTAATTTCTCATATTTTACTAAGAGTTCAACTTTATCACTTTCACCACTTTCACCAGTGAAATCTCCCTCATGAATAACTGCGACTTTTTCTAGATTGAAGAAGAATTTTCCTAACCATTTTTCTAAATAGTCAGAAACATCTCTGAAGGTTTTGGATGGTGCTCCCGAAGTTACAATAGAGATGAATTTCTTCTTATCCAAATCCCTGATCTCAAAATCTTTAAGAATAAAAGTGTACCATCTATCAAACATTGTTTTCATCTTGCCCGTGATGTGTCCCATGAAAACAGGTGAACTAAAAATGATCAGATCTGCTT
The DNA here is from genome assembly GCA_018654125.1 of Candidatus Cloacimonadota bacterium. The sequence continues at coordinate 8,278 of JABIME010000020.1, read as the reverse complement.
CACGAATTTCAGGAAGTAAAATATTTCTGAAGTCATCATCATGAACACAATCTTTATCAGTATGAATTTTGTTTGCATCTTTACACGCAATACAATCACTCATTTTAAGATCATAAAGATGAATTGTTTTGTGAGAGTGATTTTTTTTCTCTGCTCCACTCATTATTGCTTTAGCAATATTGTGGGTATTTCCCTTTCTATTTGGACTTCCATTTATAGCTAAGATTTTCATATTTTCTTCCCTTTATATTATTTTTGCTCCTGTCTTTCTGACGTTTCTCTCACGTTGTTCTTTGGAAGAATCTCGGCTTTTAGCAAGATGCAAAGCTAAAAGAACTTCCATGAGATCCTTCGTGAGTAAAGCTATAAGAGTCCTCAGGATGACAATCCTTTACACAAACAAGAAATTATGGTTCTTGTACGTCCACCAAATTATATTCATCAAAGAATCAAATTCTGCTTTTTGCGCGATTTCATAATCAGAAATACAACTCAATAATTTACCTGTATTATCGAAATTAACCACATAAATTTTGCCATTAACACGAACTTTAAATTCAGTGTTATTTCCTTCAGAGATCATCAGGAATCCATCATTGCCATTAACTTTCATGTCTTCATCATTCCAGAAAAGAGTGAACTTATCTTTGTAAGGAGCACCATCATAAGGACAGAAAGTTTCACAATTACCGCATTCATTACAAAGTCCATCCAAGTGCAAGATCTGATTTTCGTTTTCAAACCCGGGAACCTTAATAGAAATGTTAGCTCTGTTCGGGCAGACTTCCACACACTTATTACAGATGAAATTACACTCTAAACAACGCTTAGTTTCGGCAAAAATTTCGTCATCAGTTGTAAGAACTTCTATTGTAGGATTAATAACTCCTTTTTTATATCTGATCTCATTGATGCGAGTATCATAATCGAATTCGTAATCTTCCGGATTTATGCGTTCTAAGCTAATCCCTTCTTTTGCTAAAATACCGTTAGTTAAAGCTTGCCCGTCAGCAATTGATTCAACAACTGTAGATGGACCACGATATGCATCACCAGCAATGAATACGTTTTCTACATTAGTTTCTTTGAACTCATCAATTTTTATATTACCTTTATCATCAACTTCAATTCCATTAGCTTTTAGAATATCGTAATCTACAAGTTCACCAATAGCAGAAAGTACTGAACTGATCTGCATTTCAACAAATTTACCTTCTATTGGAACGGGACGTTTCCTACCACTGGAATCTGCTTCACCAAGTTTCATAACCTGACACTTAAGAATGCCATCTTTATAGGAAACAGGATTGATAAGTTCCTTAAAAATTACACCATCTTTTATTGCATGATCAAGCTCTTCTCGATCTGCAGGCATCTGCTTAATTGTACGACGATATATGATGTAAACATTTTCTACGCCAGCTGTTTTCTTGGCAGCCCTGGCACTGTCCATAGCAGAATTTCCACCACCAACAACTGCAACATTTTTACCCAGATCCACAGCATTTGGATTTTTCACCCAATCCTGAAGGAATTTGATAGCACCGTAAACTTTGGATGTGTCACCTTCCAATGGGAGAGTACGGGATTTCCAAGCTCCAATAGCAAGATTAATGTATTTGTATCCTTTTGATTTCAGCTCTGATATATCAATATTTTCATCGGCATTAAACTCGAATTTAACACCCATTCTTTTAATCAGTTCAATATCATTTTCTATAGCCCAATCCGGTATTCTGAATCCTGGAATTGTATGAGTAACTGTTCCACCAGCTTTATCGGTTTTATCGAAAATTGTTACATCAAAGCCCTGACGTGCAAGGAAATAAGCTGAAGATAATCCAGCAGGACCTGCACCAATTACAGCAACCTTAATACCAACCGGAGTTACATCTAACTTCATTTTTTCCATGTAATTATTAAAGCCTTTTTCGGCAGCAACACGTTTCAGCTCACGGATCAGAACAGGTTCTTCATAATCGTTACGAACACATTTAAGCATACATTTATGATCACAAATATAACCGGTAATGTGGGGCAGAGGATTCTTGGAAATTATGAGTTCGAATGCTTCCAAATAACGCTTTTCACCAATAAGACGTGTGTATTCCGGAACATCCTGATCAATTGGACAACCTTCTGTACATGGAGCAACAAAGCAATCCAGCATTCCAAGCTTTTTATCTATGTACATCGGATCTTGAGATTTTGTTTCCATACGGAAAGTAGTTCCTTCCATAGAATCAAGTGCTAATGTATCCAGTTTAGCCAGATCAATTTTGGCAGGAGCAGGTTTTGCCATGCTCTCATCCAGTAAATTTGCCATCTGTGTAAATTTTGTATAACCACCCGGTTTTAGCACATCAGTAGCAATTGTAATTGGACGAATTCCAATATCATAAAGCTGTTTTGCATTAAAGAAATTTGCTCCACCGGCATAGGAAATACTGAGTTCTCCATTATATTTGTGGGAAAGCTTTTTAGCTAAATTTATTGTAAGTGGGAAGAGCGCGCGTCCGCTCATATACATTTCATCAGTTGGAAGCATACCTTTATCATTAAGTACTGCAAGTGTGTTAGAAAGTTTTGCTCCAAATTCTACTCCATGTTGCTTAGCAAATGGAATAAGAACATCCAACATTTTTACAGCTGGTTCCCACTGCATATCGTGTGTGAAGGATTCTTCTTTTAATGTGATATAATCATAACCCAGTTTTGCAAAAGCATTTTTTACATACTCATAGCCATGTAAAGTCGGGTTCATTTTTAGGAAAGTATGAAGCTTTTTTTCACTCATAAGATATTTACAAATGAGTTCCTGATCTTCTGGAGGGCATCCGTGCATTGTAGAAAGTGTTATAGAGTTGGAAATATTTGGTGAGATCGTTTCTACAAATTCAGGATCAGTAATTCCGGGGATATCACCTGCCGTAATTGCCTCTTTTAAGACAGCTTTACATTCCAAAAAGTCTGAGTGCTCAGAAGCATCTTTTAAACCTTCAATGAAATCATTTATTTTAGGTTTTTTAATGCCAACAAGGTCGTATCCAACACTCATGTTAAATACAAAACTGCGTTCATCAGCCTTAGAAAGACCGAACATTTTATTAAGCATGTGTAATAAAAACCAACCTTTTACATATTCGTCATAAGCTTGAGGTACAGTTAGTTCGGTACTCCACTCAGTATTATAACCTTCGTCAGTTGCTTCGATGCATGGTTTTTCAATGTCCAGTGTATCCATGATCTGAACTGTTTTAAGTTCAAAGAAACGGCAGCCTGTAAGGTAGGATGCTACAATATTTGGAGTCTGCTGAGTGTGTGGTCCGGCAGCAGGTCCCATAGCTGTTTCGCATTTTTCTCCGAAAATTGTGAAAGATGAAGAATCTAGTTTCTTATAAAATTTATCTTTGTGAATTCCAAAAATAGTACTCTCTTTTTTATACTCTTCTAAAATCCAGTATAATAATTTTTTGAATTTTACAGGTATCATTATGTCACTCATTTATTAACTCCTTAATCTCTAATGCAGGACGTATCATTTTGATGCGTCCAAAATGTCTCGGTTCAATCTATAAGAATGAACCTGCTTATTGTCTTTCTGGTTAATACTTCCCTTTGTTATCTTCAAATCTTTCAAACATTGCTTCTGATATCTCCCATGATCGCTCAAACAGATCCTTATAAAGATCCTTGGTTACATGGTAATCATCAAGTAAAATTTCATTATTCTTTATTACATACTGACAGCGTGATTCAGTAATTCCAAAGATAAAATGTCCTAAGAATTGATCGGTATTGAAAGGTGTAGTTGGTTCATAATCGAAGATTGCAATATCAGCAGTTTCACCTTCGACAATTCCTAATGGAAGTCCGAATGCTTTTTTTAGCTTATAATTATTCAGGAAAAGAGCGTTCATTTCAGGATAACCAAGGTCACAATTTTTATTGAGATATTTTGTGAATATATTAGAATTTTTAAGAGCTTTCATTGTACTTGGATGCATTCCATCAGTTCCAACAGTTGTCTTAATTCCTTCTGAAATAAACTTGGAAATATTTCCTACATTGAGTCCGTTATTCATATTGGAATCAACTGCCTGAGCAATGAAAATATCGTGTACTTTTAATATTTCAAGGTCTTTTTCTGTAAGGTTGCTGCAATGAATATAAAGAGAATTTTTGCGAACTAATCCAAAATCATCAAAGCGTTCGATAAGACCTTTTCCATACTTTTCCATGCATTGAACACCATCAATTTCTCCCTCAGCAACATGGACATGAACAGGAAAATCTTCAGATGCATCAGCAATTTTTTGAAGGCTTTTATAACTAAGTGTAAATGATGCATGTAGTCCGATCATCCCTTGAACTGATTTTCCTTTTTGTGCTTTGGCAAAACGGACATTTTCATCTAATGATCTCTGGAAAAATTCTTCTCCATTTCTATCAGAAATTTCAAAGGCAATAGTTCCGCTAACTCCATAAGCATCAAAAACCTCTGCCATATCGGTAAGTGCATTCTCTGTATAACCGGAAATATGATGATCAAATACAGTTGTTACACCATGAGAAATAGCGTCTTTCATGGCTATTGCAGTAGACAAAACCATATCTTCTTTGTTCAAAGAATGATCTAAAGTCCACCAAAGATTTCTCAAGTTTCCCATGAAATCATTAAAAGGAACTTCACAGGGGACACCTTTGGAAAGTGTGGAATAAATGTGGTGATGTGCATTAGTAAGTCCGGGGAAAATAATTTTGTTAGTTGCTTCGATTATTCGATCTGGTTTATTAAAGGGTTTTGTAAAGTGGATTTTTCCGTCTTGGATAAAAAGTGTTTTCTTTTCTACTTTGGTGCTGTCATCTTGTGGGGTAACGATGTAGGCACCGCGAATTTCTAAATTCATAGTCTTCTCCCTTTTTAAGATTTATTAAGTCACACCCAAATTGGTCGTTTAGAGATCAGAGTTAGTATCGCCTTTTTCGTTTAGAGAAAACTATTTTCTTCTTGGAGCTTAATGATGTCAAATATATTATTAATTAATTATTCCATTATTAATTAATAATATACAATTAACACAATTGTGATTAGTTCAGTAAGATAATTTAGAAAAATGTTTACAATTATTATTCAAATTTGTATAAGCAAGAAAGATCAATTTTGATAAATATTGAAAAGGGGTTGTATGCCGGATTACAATCGAGCGTTAAATTCATCGGTAAATTATATTGAGCAAAATCTGAAGAATAGATTTGAAATGGAAGATGTGGCTGATCGAGCTGGTTTTTCACTATTTCATTTTATGCGTGTTTTCTATAGTTTTACAGGTTATACTTTAAAAGGTTACATTCGAGAAAGAAGACTTTCTGATGCTGCTCGAGAGCTTTTACGTTCCAACAAAAAAGTACTGGAACTGGCAACAGAATATTGTTTCGAGTCTAGTGAGACTTTTATTCGAGCGTTCAAAAAAGAATTTAAAGAAACACCCAATCAATTTAGAAAGAAAAAACAGCTGATAAAATACACACCTAGGTTAAAAGTACAGATCTGTCGAATTACAAAAGGAGAAATGAAAATGGATTGCAAAATCAAAGACATGGATGATATCAGAGTTGTAGGTATCAAACGCAAAATCGTAACTCGTGAGTCTAAGCAGCAGATAGCTGCTTTGTGGGATGATTTCTTATCTCACAAAAACAAAAATGAAAACCTTCGGACAGCTCAAACAGTGGGAATATGTTTTCCTGAACCGAAATATCTGGAACAACAACCAGAACCAGACGATACTTGGTTCTATATGGCAGCTGTAATCATGAAAGATGACGTTGATATTCCGGATGGGTTGATAGAACATATAATTCCTGCTAGCAAATATGCAATTTTTACCCACAAAGGTTCATTCGAAAAATTACATGAAACCTATAAATTCATTTCGGTAGATTGGATACAGCAGGTGGATTACGAGTTTTATCTGCATGAAGAGATCGAGTGGTATGATGAACGATTTAAACCGGAAAACCCGGAGAATTCAGAGTATGATATTTTAGTTCCGATCAAGTAGAATTGTTGATAAGAAGCTGGCAGGATTTAGATCCTGCCAGCTTTGTAAACCATAACTCTACTTATGTGGATGTGGTAGAACAATATTTGCAATGATTGCTGTAAGTCCACCTGTTGTTACTGGTGAACCAAATATTTGCTGGATCACAACCGGAGTTTTACCCAAAACCTCAGGAACCATCATTACACCAAGACCAAGTCCGAAAGAAAGTGCCATTATCATCATTGCTCTTCGATCTATTTTTTGTGATGCAATGATCTTTATACCTGCTGCTGCCACGGTGGCAAACATTACAATCGTAGCACCACCCAGAACAGATTTTGGCATTTGTTGAAAAACTCCTCCAATTATCGGGAATAAACCGAGTATAACCAAGAATGCGGCAATGTACATTCCTATATAACGGCTGGCAACTCCAGTAAGTTGGATCACTCCGTTATTTTGACTAAATGTAGTATTTGGAAAGGTATTGAACGCTGCTGCCAGAGCTGAATTTACACCATCACCCAGAACTCCGCCTTTAATGCGCTTTATGTAGAGATCACCTTCAATGGGTTCACCCGAAACCATCGAAGTTGCTGTAAGATCACCAATGGATTCTATGGTTGTGATAAGATAAATAAGAGCAACTGGGATAAATGCTGTAAGGTTGAATTTGAATCCGTATTTGAATGGGATTGGAATACTAATTATAGGAAGATCTTTCAAACCGCTAAGATCTACTTTCCCCATAAAGATGGCAACAATATATCCAACAACAAGTCCAATTACAATAGAACTCATACGTAAAAATTGATTTTTACTACGGTTAAAGATAACAATTACTACCAGCACTAATAATCCTAAACCGAGGTTTTCTAAGCTACCAAATAATTCAGGTTTATTGTCCAGTAACCATTGTCCACCAGCCATATCAGTAATTCCTACTTTGATGAGACTGAGACCAATAGTAGCAACCACAATTCCCGTTACTGTGGGAGAAATAATTTTCTTTAGAAGATGTAGAAATCTACTCAGAAACATCTCGATAAAAGCTCCCACAAAGCAGATTGCGTAAATTGTGCCAAGAATTTCCCTGGGACCACCACCAGCATTCTTTACCATGAATCCTGCTGCAAGGATCGCTCCCAGGAAAGCAAAACTGGTTCCTTGAATACTTAGAAGTCCTGAACCGATTGGTCCAACTCTTTTAACTTGAATAAATGTAGCCACACCGGAAACAATGAGTGCCATGCTGATAAGATATGGAACTTCTTTGCCTAAACCCAAAATGCCACCAATGATCAACGTGGGAGTAATTATTCCAACAAAGATCGCCAGCAGGTGCTGTAGAGCCGCAAAAATTGACTCTATTACTGGTGGTTTATCATTTAAACCGTAGATAATTCCATGTGAATCTTTTAAAGATGTGAAGGGCTCTTGGCCTTTTTCATTTGAATTTTCCATTAATACTCTCCTCTTCAAGTTATCATCAATCTTCTGTTAATTGAGAAAGTACCTGGTACACCCGAATCCCCTCTTCAGGATAAACCTCAACCGGTTTAGAAATTTGTATTTATTATTATTCTTTATCAACCTCTACTTTCTCTAAAATATGATTCTCCTAAAGCTTTTGGCAGGTTTGATCTCTTTCCTTTTATGGAAATAAATAATAAGAATAATAATGTGAAAACATAAGGGATACTCTTAAGTAAAATTATTGGGAATGGAATATTAAACTTTTGTAGATTAAGCCCAAGTTGAGTTAAACCTCCAAAGAGGTAAGCCCCACCATAAGCTATAAGTGGATTCCAATTTGCAAAAATTACAAGTGCAATTGTTATCCAACCCTTACCTGCTGTCATTCCTTCTACCCATAATCTTGAATATCCAACCGAGAGATAGACGCCACTTATTCCAATAAAAATGCCACCAACAATGGTTGCAATATATCTAACCTTAATTACCTTAATTCCCATGATCTCACTAGAAAGAGGTTCTTCTCCGCTGCTTCGCAGTGCAAGCCCCCACTTGGTTCTATTGAAAACAAACCAAACGATAACCGGTAATACAAAGGCAAAATAAACTAAAATATTGTGATTGAATAATACTTCTCCCAAAACTGGAATCTTGTTTAATAATGGGATTGGGATTGCTTCAAAAGATGCCTTCAGTGTTTTACCAACCATACTCACACCAAAAAAAGAACTTGCTCCTGTACCGAACATCGTTAG
>JABIME010000224.1 GCA_018654125.1 Candidatus Cloacimonadota bacterium | reverse complement strand
ATCTATCTCATCCATCATTATAAGTGGATTTGTAGTTCCGGCTTTTTTCATACTTTGCATTATCACACCAGGAAGTGCACCAACATATGTTCGACGATGACCTCTAATTTCAGCTTCATCACGAACTCCACCTAAAGACAATCTCACAAATTTTCTATCCATAGCTCTTGCAATTGATTTTCCTAACGAGGTTTTTCCTACACCCGGAGGTCCAACAAAGCACAAGATCTGTCCTTTCACCTTCTCTGCCAGTTTAACAACAGCAAGATATTCCAAAATGCGTTCTTTAACTTTTACCAATCCATAATGATCATCATCTAAGATGTCTTGAGCAATATTAAGATCAAAATCTCTTAGTTTAGGGTCATCCCAAGGGAGATCTAATATCCATGTTAAATAGGTATGAGTTACCGAATACTCTGGAGAATATGAATTCATATGAGCAAAACGTTCTAGCTCTCCTTCAGCTTTCTTTTTTGCTTGATCACTTAAATTAACTTTCTCAATTTTCTTCTTAAAATCAAGTAATTCGGTTTTATCTTCTTTAGTTATTCCAAGTTCCTTGTGGATCGCCTTCAATTGTTCATTCAAATAATATTCACGCTGCAATTTACTAAGTTTGCTTTTTACTGTGCCATCTATCTTATACTCAAGTTTTAATATTTGTATTTCTTCTATAACAATTCTATAGAGTTGTGAGATTGATTCAAAGAGATCATTTAATTCAAAAAGCTGCTGTTTTCTATTGATATCAAGTTGAATATTAGATAGTGCATAATAGAAGAATTCATCTGCATTCTCAGCATCACTCAATGGTATCATTGCTTCTTCTGGAATTGACTTATTGAGATCCACATAACTTTTAAATGCTTTACGGAATGAACGTAATAATGCTTCACTTTCTAACTCATTTTCCGATAGTATTTTTTCTTTAACCACGTAATTCGCAGTTAAATGTTTCTTATTTCTACGATATTTTTCTATTAACACTCGTTTATCACCCTCAACGAGTAATCTCATATTCCCATCTGGAAGCTTCATTGTCTGCAAGATAGTACAGATCGTTCCATAACGGTAAAGATCCTTAGCTTTTGGGTCTTCATCTGTTACGGTTTCATACTTTTGAGTAATACATATTATCTTTTTATCTCTAACTAAAGCCATCTCTGCTGCATGAATAGAAAGTTGTCTGCCTACTAGAAGCGGAGTTATTGTATTAGGAGCAAGAAGTAAATTCCTAAGTGGAATTACAGGTAAAGTTCCCGAATTTTTTTTATTTAATATTATATCTTTTTTTGCCATTTATCCTCCAACATTAATGTAGGAAAAAATTCCTCATATTTAAGGTCAATAATTATTTAAATTGAGTAATTCTTTAAGAGAAACTTTTGCAAGTCTATCTTAACGTTATCTTCTTGAAAATTCAAAAGGATCGAAATAATAGCCAAAAGAAAAATAGTAGTGATTTACTCTATCTTCATCCATTGCAGCTCCAATTCTTAACGATCCTAAAAAAGTATTATATCCAAGTTTTATTCCCATTGCTTTAAAGAAGTCATCTTCTGCAGTCCAGTAATCTATATCTCCAAGTTGCAATACATTAAATTGGATATCACAAAATATTTTGTCAAATGGATTAAGCCTTAGTGCTAAAGTATTAATTTTATATATTGCAGCACTTTTTTCAGCAGGATAAAGTCCCATATAGCTATCAATCCCGCCAATATAGAAGGGATCAAATTCTTCTTCTTTACTATCGAAATGAGAACCATATTCAAATTGATATTTCATTGAGAAAGTTTTTCCAAATGGCATTAGCATTCTAAGCTTAGAATAAAATTTTTTATTCCCAATCTCGCTGTACACACCCTCTCTTGCGGTAGAAAGTTTTGCTAAGAATTGAACCCCGCGCATCGGAAAAATGTAATTATCTAAACTTTCATGATAGAGTTTCAATCCCAATCCACTAGAGTAAAATTCACTATTCTCAAATTCACCAATATGCTTATATAATCTTGATCTATATATGTAACTGTAAAGTTCTGCAACTAAAGATCTCTTAGCGTAAAAGCCAATACCGGAAGTTGCACCATATTCCACAGAATACACACTGTTTGTTTTTGCATGATCATCTCCATAAGAGTATAATTTTTGTTCTTTTACATACGGAAATGCCCTGAAATATATTCCCCAATGTTTACCAAAATTTTTAACATAATCTGCATTTATCTCATTTTTATCACCGATGTGTAAATTTAAAAGTAGCTTTGAGTTATGCTGAATATAATTATTTAATTCTAATGTTAACCCAATAACTACTTCTTGATCATTATTAGATGAAAGTGCGAAACCAAGACGTTTTCTATTTTTTTCTTTTACTTTTATAATTAGTTTATACTCGTTATTCTCAAAATTAATTACAGGGTATATATAACTAAAATATTGGGAATGATATGCGTTTCTAACAGCCTTAATAATTTCTCTTTTGGAATAATAAGTATTCTTTGTTAAGCCAACATATTCTCTAATTTTCGCATTGCTAAGGTGCTTGTTACCTAAAATTGATATGTTAGTAAAACTCAATTTATTTGGAGTTGAAGAAATAGATCTTTTTTCTTTGCGTTTTGGAAGCATCTCCAACTCTTCGATATGTCTCCCTGCTTCTATTTCACCTTCATCAATTATGTCTTTCATGCTGTTAAAATCATAGTTAGATAGTTTATTTAACTCTGGCTTGATAACGATATCGCAAAGTTCAATAGATCTATTAACATTATCTGTCATGCTAAAATTTATAGTTTGATCTAAAACTTTTATTAAGTTATCCAAGTTATCTTTTGGTCTTAATTCAGAACTTAATTGCAAGCCAATAACTATATCTGCACCCATTTCTTTAACGATCTCAGAAGGCAAATTTGCTCTGATGCCACCATCAATATAGAGTTCATCATCTAATCTCATTGGTTCTAAAATAGAAGGAGCAGACATCGATGCTCGCATTGCTTCATGCAAGTTACCACTATCAAAAACTTTTATTTCTCCGGTTTTAATGTTTGTTGCAACACATTTGAACTCAATTGGAAGTTCACTAAATTTAGTAATATTTGAAGCCGGATATGTATAGTCAAAAAGCGTATTTATTAAATTAGAACCCGAGAATAAAGCTTCGGGAAGTCCAGGACGAAATTTATCATCAAGATTAAAATAGTAATTAGCATAAGGCATCCACCTCTTCTGTCCAATGTAAAGATCTTCTCGCGAAACAGATTCATCAAAGATATTTTCAAAATCATTATTAATAATCATCTCTTCGATCTCAATAGCAGAATATCCCATTGCATACAATCCACCAATAACAGCACCCATACTTGTTCCTGCAATGTAATCTATCTTTATATCAAGCTTATCAATTACTTTTAGAATACCTATATGAGCTAACCCGCGAGAGCCACCACCGCTAAGAGCTAGTCCTATCTTATCTTCTGAATTCAAAGAGATCGCCATTAGTACGATCATTGTAATTAATACATACTTATTTTTCATATCTCAACCAAAAAGAGACGAGGTTTTTACCTCGTCTCTTAATTATTTAAACTACCAAAATTGTGTTATTCTGTAACATCCAATTCTGTAGATTCTTCTTCAATAACTTCATCTGTAACTTTTTCTGCATCTTCATTAATTTCTTCATCAACCTTCTTCTCAATTACAGTAACTTCAGCTTTTCCACTATACCATCCTTCGATAATAGGTGAATAAGCAACAATGAGACCTGCAAAGACAATACTTACCATGCTCATTAATTTAATCAAGATATTAATTGAAGGACCGGAAGTATCTTTAAAAGGATCTCCCACAGTATCACCAACAACAGCAGCTTTATGGAAATCTGAACCTTTACCACCATGATGTCCTGTTTCAATGTACTTTTTAGCATTATCCCAAGCGCCACCGGCATTATTCATCATGATAGCCATAACAAATCCTGTAGAAAGTCCTCCAGCCATAAGCCCAAGAACACCAGCTACACCCAAAATAAGGCCTATAATGATTGGAGTAAGAATCCCTATTAATGCAGGGGCAACCATCTCTCTTTGTGCTCCAACAGTAGAGATCTTAACACATTTTGCATATTCAGGTTCAGCTTTACCATCCATAATTCCAGGGATTTCACGGAACTGACGACGAACTTCTGCAACCATATCTCCTGCTACTCGTCCAACAGCTTTCATAGTAAAAGCAGCAAATACAAAAGTAACCATTGATCCCATGAAGATTCCAATTAAAAATTTAGGATTCATTAAATTAACAGAGTAGTAGTTCATAAAATCTGAGATAGAAGCGTTTGCAATATCAACCGTTCTAACTAAACCATTTCCGAAATCTATTGTCATAACTTTCATTCCAAGATGTATTAAGCCAGTTCTTACTTCTTCCAGATAGGCAGCTAAAAGTGCCATTGCAGTAAGTGCAGCTGAGCCAATTGCAAATCCTTTTCCTGTTGCGGCAGTTGTATTTCCCACACTGTCAAGTGCATCAGTTCTCTTACGAACTTCTTCCGAAAGATGACACATTTCAGCATTTCCACCTGCATTATCAGCGATCGGTCCAAAAGCATCCATTGCCAAAGTAACACCAAGAGTTGCCAGCATTCCAACTGCACCAAATCCGATTCCATACAATCCTAATTCCGGGATAGTAAACCCTTTGCTCACACTAAAAGCAGTTAAGATCGCAATACCTATTATGATAACCGGAGCAGCAGTAGATTTCATTCCAACAGCTAAACCATCAATTATAACAGTTGCAGGGCCATACTCACCCTGCTTAGCAATTCCTCTAGTTGGTTCGTAAGCATCTGAAGTTGAACGCTCAGTAAAATAGCCTATTAAAATTCCTGCGAAAAGCCCTATTATACTTGCTAAGAATATTCCAAATGAATATTCAGCAGGAAGCATTATTTTTGTAACAAAGTAGGCAACAATAGCAATAAGAAGCGAGCTGCCATATACACCTTTATTCAAAGCAAACATCAATTCTTTTGTCCCCGCACTTTCTTTGGTAGAGACTAAATAAATTCCTAATATTGAGAGAAATGCTCCAACACCTGCCAGAACCATTGGGGCAGTAACAAAGCGGATTGCCCATTCACTATTATGACCAAAAATCTGTGTTACTGCAGCCATACCAAGTGCGGCAGTTGCTAAAATTGATCCAGCATAAGATTCATAAAGGTCGGCACCCATTCCTGCAACATCACCAACATTATCACCTACATTATCGGCAATAGTTGCCGGATTACGAGGATCATCTTCAGGAATTCCTGCTTCAACTTTTCCAACCAGATCTGCACCAACGTCAGCAGCTTTTGTATAAATTCCACCACCAAGTCGTGCAAATAATGCCTGAGTAGAAGCTCCCATTCCAAAACTAAGCATGATTACTGTAATTGTATGAAGTGGGAATTCAAAGTATTTCAAAATGTAGACCCATGCAGTGATATCAATTAATGCTAATCCAACAACAACAAGCCCCATAACAGCACCAGCTCTAAAGGCAACCTTAAGCCCTTT
>JABIME010000223.1 GCA_018654125.1 Candidatus Cloacimonadota bacterium | reverse complement strand
GTTGCAGTTCCATTTGTAGGCTGTAATACCGTAGAAAGCATTCGCATTGTTGTGGTCTTCCCCGCTCCATTAACACCTAATAAAACAACAATCTCACCTTTATTTGCGGTGAATGAGAGATCTTTAACTGCAAAAAGTTCTTCCCCATGTTGCTGTTGAAATACTTTAGTTAGATTTTTTACAATTATCATTTTACCTCGTAATTCTAATTAGAAAATGTAGATTTTAAATAAAATATAGTTACAATCATAATTATGCCATTATGAGCGAAGACGAAAAATATTGTTACGATATCTCGACTCCGCTCAGATTTTTGTGTTTAACTAAAAAAATTTATACTTTGGGAATAAAATCGGTGTTATCGTCAATCAAACGCGCAAATTCAGAAAGTAGTTTAACCGCTCCATCAAGATCTTTGAATGAGATAACCTCATTTGGTGTATGCATGTATCTATTCGGAATACTTATAAGACCTGCAGCTACACCTGAACGATTTACTTGAATTGCATTTGCATCTGTTCCAGTTCCGCGAGGAGCAGCTTCTATTTGATATGTTACTTTTGCATTATCACCAGCTTTTTTTAGTAGTTCAAATACTTTTGGATTTATATTTGCACCAACAGCAATTGTTGGTCCTTTTTCTAAGGCTACATCACCGAGTTGATTTTTATTCATTCCAGGGTAATCTGTTGCATGAGTAACATCAATTGCGATTCCAACGTGCGGATCTATACCAAATGCACTTGTTCTTGCACCTCGAAGTCCAACTTCTTCCTGAACTGAAGAAACTGAATAAACATTTGCTGCGATCTTTTCTCCAGAAAGTTCTTTAAGAAGAAGTCCTGCAATGTATACACCAGCTTTATTATCTGTAGCTTTTGTTGTTATAATGCTTCCAGAAAGAGTTTCTAAACCAGGTGAGAATGTTGCATGATCACCAACACATACTCTTTTCTCTGCAGCTTTTTTGTCTTTAGCTCCAATATCTATCCATAGATCACTCATTTTTGGAGTGCTTTTTCTATCTTCAGGGCTCATTAAATGGATTGGTTTCCTACCAATAATTCCACGAACCACTTTTTTATTGTGATATACATTTACGCGAAGTCCTGGCAATAGAGTTGCATCTACACCGCCAATAGATGTAAATCTGATGAAACCATCATTATCGATATAATTCACCATAAGTCCAATCTCATCAGCATGACCAGAAACCATAAAACGAAGTTTCCCTGTTCCTTTTTTAAGTGCTATTACATTTCCATGAACATCAGTTTTAATGTCATCAGCATATTCTTTTACGAAATTTCTGTACACTTCTTGTGCTGGTTGCTCAAATCCTGATGGACTTGGAGCCATAACAAGATCTTTAAAGAATTTCTTTTCCATAAGTTTTATCTCCTATTTGTATTATTAACAATTATTTGCTTTACCTGCAGCAAAAGGATTTACATTTTTCTTAACTTGTTTTGCTGGTTTTTCTAACGGTACAAGACACAAAAATTTAAGTACTGTGTCACCAGTATTTTTGTAATTATGCTTCATGAATGGATCTACAAATATTACGTCACCAGGCTTGAAAGGTAGTTCTCCATCTTCTGTAACTAAAGCACCAATCCCCTCAACTATGAAATTTTCATGTTCCCAACTATGTGAATGATAAGGAGTAAATCCACCTGGTTCAAGTTCAAACATACGCATTGCAAAATTTGGAGCTTTATCTTTATCGGAGATAAGCCAGCGAATTTTAGCTTTCTTTGCTCCTTCCATCGTAACTTCTTCTAAATTCACGTCAGAATAATGTTTAAGTTTCATTTTTCCTCCAATAAATCATGTTAAAAAATGAGGTATCTTAATGTATAGACACCTCACTTTATGTAATTATTTGCTTTCCTAAACAGAAATAACTTCTTTTACTTCAGGGATTTCTTCTTTTAATACACGCTCGATGCCTGCTTTAAGAGTGAGAGTTGCCATTGGGCAGCTTCCGCAAGCGCCTTGTAATCTAACTTCCACAACATTATCTTCTGTAATGTTAATAAGCTCACAATCTCCACCATCTGCTTGAAGAGATGGGCGTACTTTATCAAGAACTTCCTGGACTTTTACTTTATCCAACATAATTCCTCCATTAATTTTTTTTTGATTATTACCTAAAATATTATAACAAAAAATTAGTAAAGTTAAAATTATAATTTATTTAATTTAATTTTGATAAAGTGTATTCATTAAATATCTTGACTTCAAACCCCTATTTTTAAGCGTGTCATAGAGTTTTTTATACTAAAGAATAAAGGAGAGAAAGATGAAGAAAAAAATCATCATTATGGGTGCTGCAGGGCGTGATTTCCATAATTTTAATTGCTATTACAGAGGCAATGATAATTACGATGTAGTTGCTTTTACAGCAACACAAATCCCTGATATCGATGGAAGAAAATATCCAGCTGAACT
>JABIME010000019.1 GCA_018654125.1 Candidatus Cloacimonadota bacterium | reverse complement strand
TCATCAAAAACCACATAAGGACCTGTTGGAGGAATTACAGGGACTTCAACTGCATAACGGAAATAATTTTGTTTTGTCACAGTAACAAGTATTACATCTCCGGGTGTCTGAGGATCAATGCTAATCGAAACAGGAGCTCCCGTTCCAACACCAATTCCAATTATTTCATTATCTAAAGTAAGAGCAATAAAAGATTCATCATCAGCTAACACTGTAAAGGAATCTAATCCACCTAATAGTACAGGATCGTGTAAAACTGTGAGGTCTTGTGGAACTTCTGAATAAACAGTGGTGAAAGCATCACCAAAATGATGGAAGAGGTTATAGGTAACTTCTTTGTTATTTGTGTTATAAGGCCAGCTAGATTGCTGCAGAAAATATTTTCCAGCAGCCATTCCAAAAGCAGGTAGTACATCACGAGAATCTGGAGTTGTTCCATAATCCGGCATGAATTCTGGCCAGAGATTATCGTATAAACCCCAGACAAAAGTATCGTTCACAAACGAGTAAGAAACTTCTGAGGCGATCGTTAGTCCAAGTGCACCGGAATTTTCACCATTATATGTATATCTGTGAAATTTCTCTGAGAAGCATTCTCCTGCCATATTATATTTACCAGTAAGGCAGTTTATGGAAAGTACAAATACCAGATCAGTATTCATAAGTCCGTCTATGTTAGTAGAACTGTAAGAAGGTTCTCCCCAACCTTGTTCATAACCATGATCGCGATGTTGTAACATGAAAGCACCACTATTTATTGCATTATTAACCATTGTAGCATTTCCACCGGTCCATCCACCCAAAGCTGAAGGTGAACCTGGTATGTAGCCAAAGCCATTGGGGCCAAAGTAATTCAAAACGGTTGCTGTGTTTGTTGCGGTTGACCAGGGATCTACACTAGGATTTCCACCATAAACAGCATTTACCCTTACTGGTGTTTTCCCCTGTTCATTTGTCCAAAATCCTCCTACGGTTTCAGAACAAATTTGAAACCAGCGCTCTGTTTGCCAACCCAAAGCCGTGATAGGATTAGCATAAAAATCAGGATTTGTAGGTGGATTTCGTTCATAGTTCAAAAATTTTGTGATCATAGTTTGTAGATGAGTTTCGTTCTGAGCTGTCATTCTGGCAAAGACTATATCCGGCATACTGTTACCATTAACATCGGCATAGATATTATCTGATGCACAATAAGCATCCCAGATTGGTGCAACAACTGTGCTGCCCGTAGTACCGTAATCTCCAAGAATTAGGACTGCTGCTGGAGCTGGATCCCAACCTGTGTTTGGATCCATAATTCCATTAATAAAAGTTTCTATAGCAGTTGGTGTATTACCTCCTACTTCTGTTGTTGTCATTACAACTGTAGAAATTCCCTGTTGTTGGCGAAAAACCTTAATAGAGTCAGCCCAAGTAAGAAAAGTTGGATCGTCAGGACAAATGATGAGATACTCATAACCGTTGCGAGTATTCTCTCGTTGTGAATAATCTATTATTGGAAGAAATTCATGATTCAGAATTGCATCTTTTAGAATTGGATCCCACCAACGGCTCCTTAAGCTTTCTACACCTATCTGTCCGTTTCCACCATTAAAATTAACTTCTACTTGTATATCGCGATAAACTAATAATTCTTTAGTTACAGGGTTGTATTGGAAAGGAGTAATTCCAACCATCACAACATCTACTCCACGAATCTGAGTTGGTTTGGAAAGTTGCACAAATTCTTTAGGATAAAAGTCATCAGTTGAATAAACAGCATCATTCCTATTATATTCTAAAGGACCATCTTCATTATCCCAGGGAATTCTGGGAGCTGAAGACATATCAATATTTTGATATGATTCAACTCTATATTTCAATATTTGCAATTCAGCTGAGGAACCTTGTGGAATCGCAACGTAGCGTCCATTACCGGGAAGATTTGGCATCCCTTCATCATTAGGAAGGAAATTACCCGGTAAAGAAACAGTTTGTTGCAATTTTCCATTAATGGTTTCTTCTCCAATAAAAAGCTGCTTGATAGAATAGTTCAACTGAACTCCAATATCACTCTGCTGTTCAAGTACAAATCCTTGTTCATTCCATGAATCATTGAATTCAATTACTCTCGCGTTTTCAGCAAAAAGTAAAAAACTTGTAAAAACAAAAAGTAAAACTAACACCTTTTTCATAATATGTCCTCCAATATTTTTATTAATCTAACAAATTTTACATGCAATATTTATTCCTGAAATTAATTTGTAAGGCATTTATTTTATTATAATTATGACATTGTACCGTAACGTTGCACGTTGTGTCTATCATCGATGTACAACATCGATATACGTTACTTCAACAACAACATTTTTCTGCTTATCTCAAAATCTCCAGATTTCAATTTATAGAAATAGATCCCACTGGCAACTGGATTATTATTTTGATCAGTTCCATTCCAAGTTACTTGCTGATTCGATGATCTTCCGACTCCGCCTAGAATAATATCAAATGTTTTAATTTTCTGTCCTTTCAAATTATAGATCATCAATTCTGTATCATCTGTGATCTCTGCGTTTAAATTGAAGGAAATCGTTGTTGATGGGTTAAATGGATTTGGGTAATTCTTTAATTCCAAATTCATAGTTTCTAATTCACAATCATCAATCCCAACTTCACCAATTTCATCCAATAATTGAGTCATAAACAACTCAGCACCACTATTGATTGTAAAATAAAGCGGAAACCCAAGTAGAACAAAATGACCATTTGGTTGTGATTTAAGTGCGCAGTTCTCACCAATATATTGGTTTCCGGCAATACCATCATATTGATATATTCCATTTGTAGATTCTGGAAAAATTCCAATGTAAGGAAGCATTCCGCTAAAAGCAACATGAACTTTATCTGGATCTACAACTAAATCTTCATATTCATCGGAAGTTGCACCTGTGAATTCCCAATCAAAAACCTGTTCAATACTACCGCAATCTAAGAAATCCGATCTGAATGAATCAGGAATCTCAAGTGCAGTTTTCCATCCAGAAATTATTAAGTTTCCACCACCTGCCAAATAGCAACCAAGCACATCAAGATTTTCATCGATACTATGGCTGATAATATCATCATCATGCAGAATTATTGTTGAGAAATTAACTATATATTCCAAATCTAATTCTCCCTCATCTGCATAATCATAAGTTGTAATATTGCAATTAATTATATCCTCATAAAAATCGTCTACTGATGCATCATCAGGATTCCCCTGCATGCCATTTCCATCATTTGTTTCATCAATTACCAAAATTCCCTGATCAAGCGGAAAATCCAGAGGTGTTGCTTCATAAGCTTCTGAGAAAGGAGTTTCGTAAAATTCATCTTTTATTGCCTTAAGTTTGTAGTAATATGTGGTTCCGTTTACTACATTATTATCTGTGTAGGAATTTCCTGTAATTATCTCGCTATTAATGATCAAGAAGGGATCTTCCACCGATTCTGCACGATACAAATTATACCCATCAATTCCAACCTCCGACCAGAATTCATTCCAATAAATTATTACACTTTCATCAGCAGAATAGGCATTATTTATCTCTGCCTGAATAAATGTAATTCCCGTTTGCAAAACCCAATTATTCGGATCACATTCCACATCATCATAAACAGGGATATCGGTTATAGAAATGGTTTGTAACGGAGTATTTGGTGTTCCCTGAACAAGCACAGAATCAACCTCTGTGCCCGAATAAATATGAAATGGAACATCTATATAAAATTCCGTATCGGTGTTAGAACTGGTTTGAACGTAAGTCATGATTCGCGGAATCGCCATATACGGATTAAAGAAATAAGTATATTGTATGGAAGGCAATCCCGGCTGATAGATCCATTGTAAAAAGAACTGGTCTAAATCCATCCCGCTCACACTTTCGCAAACGTCCTGAAAATCATCTGTGATCACATTCCCATTATGATATACTAAATAATATTCCTGCATTATTTGGAAGAAAACATCATCTCCGGTCTTTAAGCGTAACATATGCAGAACAGATGCTGGCTTCTCGTAAGTTGCAGGTGTAAAATAGGCATTTGGTGCTGGATCATAAACTGTTTGTGGAGAGCTTCCACCCCAACTAAGATAGTATTGCTGAATAGAGGTATAAACATAATCTACCATTGCTTCAAATCCCTGCCAAGCTTCCATATACAAAGCTTCTGAATAGGTTGCAAAACCTTCTGAAAGCCAGATGTCTTTCCAAGTTAAGCAGGTGAGGCAATCACCGTACCACTGATGAGAAAGTTCATGTGCTATTACCATTTCCCCACCATGATTACCATTTATGTTCTGACTTCCCAGTGTTGTCATTGTTTGGTGTTCCATAGCACTATAGGTTGCAAAATTGGTAACAGCATTCCCATATTTTTCAAATGGATAATCTCCAAAAAGACCTGTATAAACTTCCATCATAAAAGGTAAGTTGGAAAAGTCTTCAGTCGCATTTGGTACCACGCTTGGTGATACAAAATTCTGAATTGGAATTCCGCTATACGAATCATATAATTCCACATAATTTTGAGCAACTATCGAAACAAGATATGTTGCCATAGGATTTGAACCTTCCCAGTTGTGAGTCATTGTTCCATCATAATTGTCCATTATCGAAGTTCTTATTCCATTACAAGCCGCCATCCAATCATCACGAACCGTTATGTGCAGATCGGTGATCGCTTTATCCCAAGGATGATCGTAACAAGGCCACCAATAACGTGAAGCATTAGGATCTGAAATAGTAAAAACGTGACTGTTACTGAAATACATTCCCAAACCATTCCAAATTGGATTACCGGAATAGACAACTTCTGTTGTAAATTGCTCTCCCATATTTACGGTTCCAAGCTGAATTGTTATAAGGCTACCATCATACGTATAATTTGCTGTGCTTCCATTTAATTGAACATCAATAACTGTCATTGCTTCAAGTTCATAAATGATCTCTGTAATGGTCTCTTCAGCTTCTACAACTGTAATTACTGCACCGGAAACAAAACTATTTGTTTCATCAATGTTCATTGTGATATCGTAACTTAAGACATCAAATCCATGAGCAGAATCTGCTCTCACTTCTTCATAAGGAGCTTCTACAACAGCTGCACTTAAGCGATCACATCTTGGACAGGCATATATAGAAACTATTAATAATAATAATATGAAAATAATTACAATTTTTTTCATTTATCCTCCGGAAACTATCTTTTGAGTTTAGTTTTTCTACATCCAAAATAACATGCAACTAATTTTTCTTAAATTAATATTTTTATTTGACAGAAAATTGGTTATCTTATCCTTAGCACTCAATAAGTGTGATTGCTAAAAAAAATTAAAGAAAATAAATTAGGAGGCTATGAAGTTATGGCAAAACAAATGAAATTTAGTCACAGTTCTAGAACTGCTATGAAAAAAGGAGTTGATGAACTTGCTAACGCTGTGAAGGTAACATTAGGACCCAAAGGCAGAAATGTTGTATTAGATAAAAAGTTTGGATCACCACTCATCACTAAAGATGGTGTTACAGTTGCAAAAGAGATCGAATTAGAAGAACCTTTTGAAAATATGGGCGCACAACTTGTTAAAGAAGTTGCAGAAAAAACTCATGATGTAGCTGGAGACGGAACAACAACAGCCACAATTCTTACACAAGCAATTATTGAAGAAGGCCTCAAACATGTAACTGCTGGCGTAAATCCGATGTACTTAAAAAGAGGAATTGAAAAAGCGTCAAGAGTAGTAACTGAAAGAATTAAAGAACTCAGTAAGAACATCGATAATAATGAAGAAGTTGCTCAAATTGCTTCTATCTCTGCGAATAATGATTATGAAATCGGCGGACTAATCGCAGAAGCAATGAAAGCTGTTGGGGAAGAAGGCATAATTAATGTTGAAGAAGCAAAATCTATCGAAACATCGTTAGATAAAGTTGAAGGTATGCAATTTGACAGAGGTTATCTTTCACCATACTTTGTAACAAATGCCGATAAAATGATCACAGAATTTGATGATCCCTACATTCTTCTTTTCGATAAAAAAGTAAGTGTAATGAAAGACCTGCTTCCGATACTGCAAGAAGTTGCACAAACCGGAAAACCTTTCTTTATTGTTGCAGAAGACATCGAAGGTGAAGCGTTGGCTACATTAGTTGTTAACAAGCTTCGCGGTACATTGAATGTTGCTGCTGTTAAAGCACCAGGTTTTGGTGACAGACGTAAAGCAATGATGGAGGATATTGCTATTCTTACAGGTGGAACTGTAATCTCCGAAGAGATGGGAAGAAAATTAGAATCAACTACTTTAGCAGATCTTGGAACAGCAAAAAGAGTTATCATCGATAAAGAAAATACAATCATCCGAGAAGGTGCTGGGAACAGCGCGGATCTTGATGCTAGAGTTAAGCAGATCAAAGTTCACATAGAAGAAACAACATCAGATTATGATAAGGAAAAACTTCAAGAAAGACTCGCCAAGCTCTCAAGTGGTGTTGCAGTTCTAAAAATTGGTGCAGCAACAGAAACAGAAATGAAAGAGAAGAAAGCCAGAGTTGATGACGCACTTCACGCAACACGTGCAGCAGTTGCAGAAGGTATAGTTGCAGGTGGCGGAACTACTCTGATCTATGCGGCAAGAGCAATTGATGGGATGAAGCATGAAACACATGAAGAGAAAGTTGGAGCTGAGATTCTTAAAAGTGCGCTTACAAAACCAGCTTATCATATCGCTTCAAATGCTGGTGAAGAAGGAGCTATCATCGTTGAAAAGATCAAGAATTCAGATGATGTTCATTTTGGATTCAACGCAGCTATTGCTAAATTTGAAGATCTTTTTAATAATGGTATTATCGATCCTGCAAAAGTTGTTAGAAGCGCTGTGCAAAACGCTACAAGTATTGCCGGACTCTTCCTTACAACAGAATGTGTAATTACAGATATCAAAGAAGATGAACCTGCAATGCCTCCTATGCCTGGTGGTGGAATGGGCGGAATGCCTGGTATGATGTAAAAACGAACAAGAATATAAAATAGCAAAAGGGGAGAATCATCTCCCCTTTTTTGTATTTAAAAATGGCTTAAAAACTACTCAAAAAAGGCTTGACACTAGAATCCTTCGTTTTTTTTATACTTTGCGTTGCCGAAGTGGTGAAATTGGTATACGCAGTGGATTCAAAATCCTCCGAGCAATAGCTCGTGCCGGTTCGATTCCGGCCTTCGGCACCATATTTTTTTTGGAGGTTCTTTTATATAGATGAAGTCGCATCTTCTGTTTTAATTTTTACCTAAATAATATACTGGAGGAATCAATGAAAAGTAAAGTAATCATCCTAGCAATTATTTCAATAATGCTATTACCTATCGCAGTTAATGCGGTTTCTGAAGCAGCTGTAATATTTTTACTAATAGAACCAAGTGCACGAACAGGTGCTATGGGCCAAGCATATGTAGCTCAAACTGATGATGCATTTGCAGGATACTGGAACACAGGAGCAATGGCATTCAATAGAAAAAAACAATTCGGAAGCATGTTCTCGAATTGGTTTGGTGCAATATTTAGCGATATGTACTATTTCCACCTTACCGGAAACACCTATATCGAAGACTTAGGAAATGTTGGATTAAATGCTACTTATATGACTTATGGTAAACAAGATCAAACAGATCCTGAAAGTGGAGAGGTACTTAGCACTTTTGAAAGTTATGACCTATCTATAGCTGCTACATACGGTTACCAAGTAAGCCAGCGAACAGGTGTTGGGCTTGCATTTAAATTCATCTTAAGTGACCTTGCGCCACCACTAGACAATAATCAAACAGAAAGTGGAATTAAGGGTCTTGGCATGAGTTATGCTTTTGATCTTGGTTTAAAGCACAAAGGTGTAGACTTCGGTCAGATCCTCGTTTCTCCTTACAACGGTGCGTTAAGCCTTTACAACGGGATAGCCTCTTTAGGTGGATTCAGAAAAGCTGAATTATCTAGTTACAGCATTTTAGTAGATAAACTTGATTTTGGTCTTAACTTCCAAAATATCGGACCCAACATTACCTACATTAACGAATCTCAATCTGATCCACTTCCTATGAATTTCCGTATGGGATTTTCTTATAGAGTATTGGAAGCAAAATATAACAAATTCAGCATAAATGCCGATCTTAACAAAATGTTGGCTAATAGAGATCCTTTATACCAAAGAATCTTTACAGCATGGACAGATGATTTTAATGATGAAGATTTTGATAGTATCACAGACTTCAACAACTCAATCGAGATAAAAGAAATAATTTGGGGTGCAGGTGCAGAGTACACCTACCTCAATCTTCTTTCACTAAGATCTGGTTATTTACTAGATAGAGCCGGAGACATTAAGGGATTCTCTTTTGGAGCAGGATTCCACTATACATTTAGCAAAACATATCTAGTTAATATCGATTATGCCTTCCAGCCTGGTGGGGAACTTCAAGATTATAATCAGACACTTTCACTAAAACTAGAATTCTAATCCTTTATTTAGAAGTATGAAGAAGATATTACTATCTGCATTGATAGTTCTGGTATTAAGTATACCGGAACTATCTTATGCAAATAAATTCATAATCCGCAAGGATATATCACCAACAGCTAAAGAGCTAAAAGTTCATCCTGTACAAACATCTTTATCAAAACCACGAGAGCTCGATAATATTAATAACCGTAATTTCAACAAGTTACTAGTGCTATTAATAGACTTTCAAGCAGACACTCTTTCTACAACAACAGGTAATGGGAAGTTCCTGCAGGATGCTACAGGATATACATTCCCAATTGGCAGACCCCCACATGATCAAACTTATTTTGCATTGCAATTGGAAGCATTGAAATACTATTTCAAAGCTGTAAGTTTAGGGGATTATCAAGCCGAAGTAGATATTTTTCCTCAAGCTGTAGCAGGAGAAGATTTTACAGGTTACACACTTCCACATAAAATGTCTTATTACAATCCAATTGGAGCTAGTTCTGAATTACAAATTGAGCGATTTGAACAATACTTCTTAGATTGCTTCACTGAAGCAGATACTGATGAAGATATAGATTTTTCACAATACGAACATTTCATGTTTATTCATGCCGGATCTGATTGGCAGCATGATGTTCTTGGTAATTCATCTTCCGACCTACCTTCATTTTATATTGTCGTAGGAGATGGCAAAGAAGCAATTGTAGATGATGGTTCAGTAATAATAAATCATGCTTGTAATATTCCTGAGACGATAATACAGGATTCAGAAACTATAGAAACCGGTAGTGTCCCGGTGGTTACAAATTGGGGTGTAATCAACTCTGTAATGGTTCATGAATTTGGTCATTCCCTTGGGTTTGTAGATCTTTATAATACAATGAATAATACTCCTCAAGTTGGATATTACGATATTATGGATAGTGGTGGATCTACCGCCATTAATTTGGGTGTAGATGAAACTGGGAATGGACTAGCTGATATCTATTATGAAATTGAAGGAATTTTTCCTTCTCTGCCTGGTGCTTGGTCACGAATTATTGCTTTTGAAGATTCATATCGTGCACGTGGAATATTGAAAGATATTGAAGAATTTACTTTCGATAGTGACATAACTATTTTGCCTGCAGAGAAAATGTTTGATGCAGAAGCTATTACTGATAGTTCAGCTTACTTCATTAAGATCCAACTTACAGACACTGAGTATCTTCTTATAGAAAACAGGCAAGTAGATCCCGATGGAGATGGTGGAGCATACCCATGGACATCAGCAGATGACAGAGTGGTTCTCTATCCTACTTATCCTTATCCAAATCCAAGTTTCGAACCAACCTATGAGTACGATTATCTTCTTCCGGGTTGGATATCTGATAATTATAATAGTTATGGTGGTGGACTTCTCATCTGGCATATTGATGAAAAAATTCTTTATGAAAATAACAATTATGAAAATAATACAGTAAATATTCGTCATTCATCACGAGCTGTAAAAATTATTGAAGCTGATGGATTAGATGATATTGGAAACACAAGTTCAATGTTCTGGCGAGGTACATCTTTCGAGCCTTTCTATAAATATTACCCATCATTCGACGAAGAGGGATGGTTTACCGGTTGGGATGATGATTACATATTAAACAATAATGGTGAATTGGAATTTATAGGAACAATATTCAATGACCGTTTTAGCTCTTCAACTAAACCTGCACTTGTAACAAATGATGGAGACCCATTCCTATTTTCAATTTACGACATAAGCAGTTGTTCTATTGAATATGGAATGGAGAGAGTTATGTCATTCAAATTCGGTTCTGATCTTTTTGATTTCACACAGAAGATAGCAGTATATGATTCGATTAGAGCAATTGGTTTTGTTGGTAATTCAGATAATCTACCTACTTTTCCTGTAATAAATGAAGACGGAATAGATCTTGTTTCTTATGTTAATAATAGTTGGCAAGATACGCTTGATGTAAATATAAGTTATGATTCAACACCAACTCAACCTATAATACATTTTGATGAAAATGATGATGGAGAAGATGAATATTATATTGTTGATAACTCTGAACTCACAATATTCTCAACTTATTTTAATGAGGTCATAAACTACACTTCCCCAATTTCAGATGCTCCACTTTATATTCAAAATTGGCTTACGCCCGTTCTTGTTGTTCCAACAGAAGAATCACTTTTTATTGGAGAAAATGAATACGACTTTAAAAATGCAAAGTGTATTTTTAATGGTGAGATGCTAATTATTGCAAGTAACAATTCTCTAGCTTTTATGCCTGATCCTGAGTTAACCGGAGTACTAGGTTTTCAATTTGATATAGAGAATTATGACCAGAATTACGTTCCAATATGGTATGAAGATACAAATGCAAATTATAGCTCTTTATTTCTACAAAATGCTGTAGGAGATGTTTTTAGGATTAGAGGTAACGAAATTGAAGAGATCTTCAAATTGTCTCCTTACACATCACAAATTCCTTCTCAGCTAGCTATTGGGAACATACTGGATGACGGGCAAGTATATCTAACTTTTGGAGCTGGTGATAGAGTGTTTGCAATCACAACTGATGGAACTTTGGCGCTGGGTTTCCCTGCATATTTAGATGATAAAATCATCAAGCCAGCATCATTTCCTAGAATTATAACCTTTAATGATGAAAATATAATTCTGCTTGAAGAAAATGAAACTGGATTTATTGCAATTAATTGTGATGCTGAGGTTAGTATTCAACATTCTTTCTTCTGGGAAAGAGTGAATAATCTGGATCAATTTTATTGGGATGAAAATATTCAAAAATTACATTTCATCTATTCTGATGCCTCTTCCAATCTCTATTCTTCATATTTAGATAACATCGAGGAAGACCCAATAATTTGGAATGGATACAGAAACGATGGATACAATATATACTCAGGTTCAATACAGTATCAGACAAATCAAGATGATGTACTTAACGCATTCTGTTTCCCAAATCCTACAAGAACAGGCGAGATTAGGATTAAAGTAAATAATGCTAAAGCGGATATCGATATAAAAGTGTTTGATATCGCAGGTAATATTATTTGGAAAGAGATAATAGAGAAAGCTGCAAATAATTCTCAGGATATCAGGATAGATACTTCAAAGATCTCTTCAGGTGTCTATTTTGGTATTGTATCTTCAAAAAATGAAGTTAAGAAAGTCTCATTTGCAATAATTAATTAAGGAGTAAATAATGAAAAAGATTTTAATGATTACGCTAGCATTAGTAATTTGTTCTGTTGCCTTTGCGCAAGAACTAGATAACGATATTATCCAAGTTAATTATGAGAAAAAATCGCTGGCTAAAGCAATGATGCTATCTTCACTCTTTCCTGGTGCGGGTCAATTCTATGCTAATAAAAGAAGCATTACAACTTATATTTTCCCACTTATCGAGATTGGTTTGATAGCCGGATATTTTATTAATTATAGTGATGGATTAGATGCAGAAGCCGATTATGAAGCTTATGCAGATGCACATTACAATAGAGATCATCAGCATTATGCAGAAGCTGACCTCATCAATGATCCAATGAATAACTCAAGTTTTTATGATGATCACTTCCGGTTGGATGATGAGGATACACAGCACTTTTATGAGGATATAGGTAAATATAATAAGTATGTGTTTGGTTGGAATGACTGGTTTGATATATATGCAACTAACACAGCTGGGAATACAGTTTCACCTGAATGGCTTTGGGAAGAGACAACAGAAGGAAAAAATTTATGGATCGGTAATGCTGTAACAAATTCCGAAAGTGAATATTACGATTCAAATTACAATGACCCATATACAATATACAGCGGTTTCCGATCAGAATATATTCAGATGCGGAAAGATACAGAAACAATATATGATAAAGCAGAACTTTATAGTTTTGGAATTGTAGCAAACCATATTCTTGCTGCAATCGATGCTGTACGTCTTACTCGCATCCACAATCGAGAATATCTCTCTAATACATCTAAAATTGAAATCAAATTTGCACCAATTTTTGTGAATAATAGTTTTTCTCCTGCCCTTATGATATCCAAAAGGTTCTAAGTATGAAAAAAACGTTATTCATCCTTATTATCATCTCGCTTTCACTAACTCTTATTGGTAAGGATGTCTCTGTAAAAAAAGCAATGTTCTACTCTGCTTTAGTTCCCGGACTTGGAGAGATGTATACTCAAAAATATAGCAAAGGTGCAATATTTCTGGCTGCAGAAACTGCAATCATATTCTCATACATTCGCATGCAATCTGAACTGGATTGGGCGACAAATTCCTACAAGCAATATGCTTTTTCAATGGTTGATGTTCCTACAAATATGGAAGATGAATATTATCAACTTATTCAAAATTATATGAGTAGTGAGGAATATAACGATAATATTATTCGTGATGCACGGAACTATTTTTTAATTTATAATACTGACCCTGAGGGTTATGAAGCCTATTTGGAAGCGAACTTAATTTCTGAGGAAGAATCTTGGCATTGGGATAATAATGATGAGTGGATAAGCTACCGAAGTTTGCGGTTAAAAAAACAGGATTATGAAATTTACACAAATTTTGCTTTTGCAGCAGCAATCCTAAATAGAATAATTAGTATAATCGATTCGGCAGTAGAAGCTAGAAAACTCAAGCGATCAGGGCAATACTTAGGCAAATTATCAGTGAACCCTGATTGGAACAAAAAAGGAATAAAAATTAAATATGAATATCGTTTCTAAACGTAAATCTATATTGATCCTACTGCTATTATTTATAACTATTTTATTATCAGCAGAAGATGTAAATATTAGAAAGAATATGTTTCGTTCTGTATTGGTACCGGGTTGGGGCGAATTATCAGCAGGAAATAAAAGCGGATATATTTTTCTAGCATCAGAAATATTACTTCTATCTTCCCGTTTTTACTTTGTAGAAGAAGCTGATCTTAAGGCAAAAGCTTCTTATAATTTTGCAGTAAAATATGCCCACATAGATCCTGACCTCGATCTTGCAGATGAACAATATTATCATATGACCAGATACCTAAGTTCAGATTTTGAAACAGGTGGTTATAATGCTAATATCGTAGAAATTGCTAAAGCATTATACCCAGATGATCTGCAAGCTCAAACGCAATATATAGAAGAAAACGCATATTCAGATGACGAATATTGGGGATGGGATGATAAATTTAAACAGAAAGATTATTCCATCTTAAGAAAAAGAATAACACAATATGGAGATTATGTGAAAGCAATAACCGGTGCTGTTATCGCTAACCACATCTTTAGCGCTCTAAATGCGTTTAGAGCAAGCTCTCGTTTAAAAAATTTGAATGCACATGTATTGCTTGATAGTAATATGAATCCGGTTTTTACATTACAATATAAATTTTAAATAAATATCAGGAGGAGTAGAATGGTTGTTGTTGTTACAGGAAGTGATCTGAGAATTGAAGATGTTTATAATGTTGCACATGGGAAAGAGAAAGTAGAGTTGCATCCCGATGCATTGAAAAGAATTGTTACTTGTCGAACCTTTATCGAGCAAAAGATCGAAGAAGGTGAGATAATGTATGGTGTGAATACTGGTATTGGTGAATTTTCTGAAGTTGTTCTAACTGGAGAACAGATCAAAGAATTTCAAAAATATTTAATTTATAATCATTCAGCTGGAATTGGTGAACCTTGTCCTATCGAGCATGTTCGTGGAGCAATGCTGGGGCGTATCAATGTTCATGCAAATGGTCATTCTGGATGTCGCCCGATAATTACACAAACTCTTATAGAAATGCTTAACAAAGGTGTTACACCTGTAGTATGTGAAAAAGGAAGTGTTGGCGCTTGTGGAGATTTATCCCCAATGAGCCAGATAGCTCTTCTTCTTATGGGTGAAGGTGAAGCATTTTATGAAGGAACAAGATATTCCGGTAAAGAGGCTCTGGCCAAAGCAGGAATTGAAATTCCTGGATTACAGGCTAGAGACGGTCTTGCTACGATAAATGGAAGTAATCTTCTTACCGCGATGTCAGCTCTAATAATTTATGAAACAGAAAGATTTTTCAAGCAGGCAGAAATTGCTGCAGCAATGACTCTTGAAGCACTTATGGCAAACCTTAAACCTTATGATGAACGACTTCATAAACTTCGTGGATTCCAAGGAGCAGTAACTTCAGCTGGGAACATCAAAAAAATTATTGATGATTCTGATCTGCTTAAGGGTATGAAGGTACGTGTTCAAGATGCTTATAGCATGCGTTCAACTCCACAAGTTCTTGGTGCAGCCAGAGATCAACTTCGTTGGACTAAAAGCCAAGTTGAAATCGAACTGAATGGCGTTGGAGATAATCCGATTTTCTTACCGGAAGATGGAATAGTTCTTACTGGTGCAAATTTCCAAGGATCACCCGTAAGTGTTCCTGTAGATATGTTAGGAAGTGTAATCACTATGGTTTGTGTGATCTCCGAGCGAAGATTAAATCGTCTTTTGAATCCTGCTTTAAGTGTAGGCTTACCAGCCTTCCTAACAAAAGGAGCCGGGATGTTCTCTGGTCATATGCTTAGCCAATACACAGCAGATATGATGATTGTTGAGAACAGAATACTGTCTACACCTGCCTCAATACAGTCTATCCCAGCTGCTGCTGATCAGGAAGATTTTGTAAGTATGGGCATGAATACTGCACTAAAAACAAGAAAAATATTAGAAAATGCTTACGGTATTTTAGGAATAGAATTCATAGCAGCTGCACAGGCTCTTGATTTTAGAGAATATACTCCTGGTAAAGGAACACGTGCAGCACATGAAGCTGTGAGAAAAGTTGTAGATCATTTGGATGTGGATAGACCACTTTTTAATGATCATAATAATATGATGAAAGCTGTAAAAAGTAGAGATATTCTCCATGCTGTTGAAGAAGCAATTGGAGAATTAAAAACTTACTAATTGGAGATAAATTAGTGTCTGTAATTCTTACTGGAAATGATCTCACGCTTAATGAGCTGAGTAATATAGTTTATGATAGAGAAAAGGTTGAACTACATCCTGATTATATAAAGAAGATCGTAAAATGCCGAGATTATGTAGATAAAATAATTGAGGAAGATCGTGTTGTTTACGGCTTAACAACCGGATTTGGTAAATTTGCCAATATTCGTATTTCTACTGAACACATAGAAGAATTACAGCGAAACCTAATATTAAGCCATGCAACTGGTGTTGGTGAAATTCTATCAATTGAAGAAACCAGAGTTGTTATGCTTCTTAGGATAAACGTACTTGTAAAGGGTCATTCAGGAATTAGATTAAGTACATTGCAAACACTAATTGAAATGTTAAATAAAGGTGTGCATCCATGCATTCCAGAAAAGGGTTCTGTTGGAGCCAGCGGAGATCTGGCTCCACTTTCTCATCTTGCTCTTGTGTTACTTGGAGAAGGAGAAGCAGAGTATAATGGAAATGTAGTATCTGGTAGCAAAGCACTTGAACTTGCTAAGATTAAACCTGTTGTTCTAAAAGCTAAAGAGGGTCTTGCCCTTAACAATGGAACCCAAGTTATGACAGGTGTTGGTGCGCTAAATCTGCTACGAGCCGAAAGATTATGCAAAGTTGCTGACGTTGTAGCAAGCATGAGCATTGATGCACTTATGGGGACAGGATCTGCATTTGATGCCCTTGTACACAATCTCCGTCCTCATGCTGGGCAAAAGGAATCTGCAAAGAATTTAAATTCTCTGCTTAAAGAAAGTGAATTGAATTGTTCTCACAAATATTGCAGCAATGTTCAAGATGCATACAGTCTGCGTTGCACTCCACAGGTAAATGGTGCAGTTCGTGATGCTTTAAAATATATTAGGAACACCATCGAGATCGAGATGAATTCTGCGACAGATAATCCGCTTATATTCCCAGATGAAGATAAAGTAATTTCGGGTGGAAACTTTCATGGAGAGCCTGTTGCATTTGCAATGGATACAATGGCTTTCACTGTTTCTGAATTGGCAAATATTTCTGACCGACGAACAGAGCAGCTGCTAAATCCGGCTTTGAATAACGATCTTAACCCATTCTTAGCACCGCGACCAGGATTAGATTCTGGATTTATGATGACACAAGTTACATCAGCAGCACTTGTTTCCGAAAACAAAGTTCTATCACATCCAGCATCAGTTGATTCCATACCTACATCTGCAAACCAGGAAGACCATGTAAGCATGGGAACCATTGGAGCATTTAAAGCCAGAACCATTTTAGATAATGCAAGTGTTGTTCTTGCTATCGAGCTGATGAACGCTTCACAAGCTCTTGACTATAGAAAGATCCAATCATCTCCAGCTCTCGAAGCTGTGAAAAAAGAAGTTCGTAAAATTGTAGCACATTTAGATCGTGACCGCATAATGACAGATGATATAAATAATTTAACTCAGATTATCGATTCTGATATAATTCCAAATATTGTTGATAAATTTATTGAATTACAATAGGTTATATATGAAATTTAAATTATTGCTTCTATTAGCTTTGTTATTCATTATTTCCGGATGTGTTTATTATAACACTTTTTTCAATGCAGAAAAATATTTTGCTGATGCTCAGGAAATGGAACTAGATGATGATGGTAGACCAAAATCTAATGCTATACAAAAATATAATAAAGTTATTAAGAAATGCGGTATAGTCCTAGAATATTATGAAGGAAGCAAATACACTGATGATGCACTTTTATTAATGGCAAGATCATTTTTTTATATTGGAAGAAACTACACTCAGACCATTTCAACATTAGAAGATATGATCAAGTTCTATCCTGAAAGTGAATTAGTACCCGATGCAAAACTTTATATAGCCCGAGCAAAATATGAATTCCGGAGAGAAGAAGAAGCATATGATTTGCTTCATAATTTTTTATTAGATGTAGATCTTAAGGAGCATCATCCAAAAGCACTGCAAATATTAGCCGATTATAAATTGCGAGAAAATGATAACGTTCAAACCGATTATTACCTAAATAGGATCATTGAAGAATATCCTGATTCAGATGAGTATGAAGATGCTTTTTTCTTACAGGGTAAATCCCAAAATGAAGCTAGTAATTATGAAAAATCTAATGAGATCTTCTTCAAGCTTTTAAAATCTAAAGTAACCAGGAAAACCAAATTTGATGCAAAATATTATATTGCACTTAATTATCTATTATTAGAAGAATATCAACAGGCTGCTGATTATGCAACAAAACTTTTAAAAGATGAATATCGCGAAAATAGGATTTCTAGAATTCGCTTAATTCAAGCCAGAAGTTATGCTGAATTAGATAAAATTAACGATGCTTTAGCAATACTTGAGGCAATAACAGAAGATAACAAAAGATCAAGTTTATCTGCTTCTGCTTTTTACTTCCTTGGTGAAATATATTTTGATAAATTAAAAGAATATAGTACAGCAATAGAGAATTATGAAAAAGTTAGAACAGAAGAAAGAGATTCAGAATATGTTGAAGATGCTATCTCACAAAGTGTAATTGCCAGCCAGATCATTCAATATTATAATCCAACATCTAAAATTTCGGCAGAAGAACTCATAAATCAACAATTTAAACTAGCTGAGTTTTATATTGAATATTTAGAAATGCCCGATTCTGCCTTAATAGTTTATAATGATATTATTCATCAGGAAGACAAGTTTAGGATCGCACTTGATACTTTACAGATTCAGCTTGATTCCATTTTAATTGTTATTGATTCTTTAGAAATAGCTGATTCATTGCATCAAACAACTATGAATGATTCCATTAAACTTGATGAAAAAGAAGAGATGGAAACTTACAAAATAAACCTGCAAGCAGAATATGATTCAATAAATTTATTATTTGAAAACGCAAAAGAAAATATTTTACTTTATCAAAAGGAGTTTGTTCCTTTTGCAAAATTCACAAAATTATGGTTATATAAAAAAGTATTGTTTGATTCGGTTGAGGTTGATTCAATTTATAATGAATTGTTAACAGTCTATCCTGACAATAAATATACTTATGCAGCGGAACAGTTTCTAGCTGGCAAAGATTCCATAGTTATTACCACGAAACAGTATATAAATGAAACTGCGGAGTATAGTAATGCCATTGATAAATTAGAAACACATCCCGAACAAACTATCGAATCGCTAAAACCAATTGCCAATAACACTAACCATGAATACCGATATAAAGCACTTTATGGTTTGGGTTACATCAATTATTTTTTGTTAGCTGATAGTTTATCAGCAAAACCATACTTCGATTCTGTTCTTGCATATCCAGAAAACTCTGAATTCATAACTGAAGTTTCAAAATTTTATAATGGTGAAAATTTTATTAGGATCTCACGTCTTCCTTTCATAGAACAGATGATCCAGGATAAATTAGAAAAAGAGAACTCGGAGCAAGAACAGGAAAACGCAAAGAAAGAGAAAGAAGAAGAACTTAAAAAACCAGAGAAATCACCCGAAAAGAAGGAAGAACCTGAAAACATATCACCGGTTAAAGGTAAGGAATAATGACACGAAAGGATAACATCCTTTCTCAGCAAAATCCAATTCTGAAAGTTTTCATCAGCATAATGTTAGTAATAATTTCATCTATCTCTAATTTCAATAATTTTTTGATGATCTTTGGTTTTACTTTCTTATACTTTCTTGCATTTCCCAAAATTTATTTATTTTGGTTTAAGACACTATTAAAAATAATTCCTTTTTTTATTTCACTATTTATTTTTGGAATTATTTTTCAAACTCCTTTCCTTAATCAATGCGTTCTATCCGCACGTATAATCTATCTTCTCCTCATTTCTGTATACCTCACACAAACAACTACTATTGATTCAATTATCTCGGTGAAAGAAGATCAAAATTCAAATTTCATATTAAAATTTAAGTTTTTTATAGCTGCCACCGTACATTTTATTCCAATTCTTATTACTAAATTTAAATATAATATTAAAACAAGTAGGAACTTAATTAATGCAGTTGTTGCCTCAATGGAAGATTGTTTGAAAGATATTCATGAAGTAGAATTGACCGTAACCGAAAAAATACGAGTTAATTTCAAGAGCAAAAAAAGATCATTTTGGGCTGATGCATATCTGTTAATACTGGTTGTATTCCCAATTTTAATTGTTCTTATAAATAGTAAATAGGTTTAATAATATGAAGAATTTTTTAGCAAAAATAAGTTATGATGGTACAGATTTCTGTGGATGGCAAATCCAAAAGGAAGGGAGAACTGTTCAACAGGCTTTGGAAATTGCACTTACTAAAATTGCAAAAGTTGATATTAAAACAATTTCTGCAGGACGTACAGATGCTGGCGTTCATGCAAGTGGACAATATGCAAACTTTCAATTCCCAATACAAATGACGGCAAAGCAAATACTACTCGCTTCACGGAGACATCTCCCTTATGATGTACAGGTTACAAAAATTATTGAAGTCACAGGGGAATTTAATGCAAGATACGATGCAGCAAGTAGAAGCTACAGATATATACTTTCTAAATTTCGAACACCTTTTAACAGGAATTATAAAAGTTTTATTCCAAAAACAGATATTAAAAGGGAAATTGTAGAAGAATGTTTGAAATATTTTATTGGTAAACATGATTTCACATCTTTTGCAAAACTGAATCCAGATTTGAAAAACTATTACTGTAATATTTTAGAATTTGAATTTATTGAAACTGATGAAGATTATATATTTGAGATAAAATCTAACAGGTTTTTACATAATATGGTTAGACGAATTGTTGGAACAATTATTAATATTTCCAGTACCAATTCTAACCCAAATATCATCACAGAATTATTGGAAGCTAAAACAACCAAAAACAGTCTTATCGCTACGGCTCCACCTAATGGCTTATATCTAATTGATGTAGAATATCCTGCAATTAAGCTACAATTACAAATTTAATATTTTCTTATTATTATGTATTATTACTATTATTAATTTACATAATTTATAAATATGATTGAAAATAATTATTTTATTGACTAAATAAAGTATCGTCGTAAAAAGTTACAAATATAGAGGAGGGTGAAATGTTTAAAAAGAAAGGTACAATATATCTAATAATTGTAGCTCTAGTAGTGCTTTTGGTGTTAACTTCTTGTGATCCAAGAGA
Organism: Candidatus Cloacimonadota bacterium; assembly: GCA_018654125.1. The sequence goes on along the minus strand of JABIME010000019.1, from coordinate 36,907 downwards.
AGGCGCTTTGAATGCAAATTTGCAACCTTATATTTCAATTACAAATTATTTTGGTGTTGATAGCGATACACTAATAACTCAATCTTACTTGTTCCAGCAAACTGTTCAATGGAGCGGTTCTGACGATGATGGTAATGTAGAAGGATATGCGTTTAGGGTACTGAATGAAGATGGTGAGCCTATTGAAACTCCGGGGTATGATGTGTTAGACGAGAATGGCTGGGTTAAATTCTATACGCCTAGTGCGAATCAAGATATCCCACTAGATGAATCTGCAGAAACTACAATATGGATAGATCAAAGTTATGCTACCATAAACTTTCCTGCAGCAGATGCTAATGGAGATAGCACAAATGTAATTAGTCTCTTTGAAGTAAAGTGTAAAGATAATAGAGAAGATGAAAGCGAAGTAGCCAGAAAATACTTCCAGGCTCATTCTAATACTCCAAGAGCTTTAATAGACATGAACATTCCTGGTGAAACAATTAGTACAGCAATTATTTTCAAATTTATGATGCAAGATGACGATCCTTTTGTTGGTGAAGCACCTTATTATTTTGATTATAAATTAGAAAGAAGAGACCTGAATGGTACTCTAATTACTGAAAGCGAAGGTGGATATGCCGATGAGTGGTTATCTACATTGGACTTACCTGAAGTTACATTAGCTCTTCATAGTGCTCTTAACGGCAATGCACTTATTCCTAACACTTTAGCAGGTGATGTTCCTCAAGATTCAACATTTCTTCGTGTGAAGGCATATGATAATGCACTTATCGTATCAGATGAACTAGAGATATCGTTTGTTGTAAAAGAGGGATTTTATCCAGGCACATTAATTTATTATGGTGATGGCAATCCAAATGCAAACGGAATCTATGCACTTGGAACAAACCATTTTGCAACTTACCTAGATGATGGACTCTCAGATATTTTACCATCTGTTCAAACTTCAGATGGAGCTCATCACGCTACATCTTTCTGGTACAATAGTGAAGAAAAATATACTGCAATCGGAAGTAATGACTTTAAAACCTATATGAGATGGGGATACAGTGGAGAATTTGAGGATAATAATCCTCAAAAACCAGCAGATGGGATAACTCTCGATGAGGTAACCGGGCAACCATATTTTTGTGAAATTGTTGGTTATGATCTTAGACTTGATGGAGAACCATACTACTATCCTCCAATACCAGCAGTTGGTGTTCATCTTCAAGTAGATGATGATGGGAAAGAGTGGCTTCGTGTAGGTGCTAACTATTTTATAGGTCAATCAACTACTATAACATTAACAAGTTATAGCGGATCTCTTGACAATATGTATGGTGAACATACTTTCGAAGTTCGAGCTATCGATCTTCAAGGTGCAGTTGATGAAACCCCTCATGAATTCACATATACAGTTGTAGCTCCAATTCCTAAAGAAGAGAAATCTGGTGTCTTAATCATAGATGATGATGGTGATACACCAAATTCTCCAAGTTTATTAATTAATGAGTTTTATGAATATATTGTTTCAGACTATGATATAGAGCCTGGATATATAAATAGAGAAGATATGAATGCATTAGGAATGGACGGACTTCATCATGGTAAATCTGTTATTGCGACATCTGATATACAACAGTATAAAGCGATAATTTATCATGCTGATAATCCAACTGCAGAATTCAGTTTTTGGAAAGAATTTGAAGCATTAAAGATATACCTGTTACAGGGTGGTAACATAATATTAAGTGGTGGAAGTAATCTTAAAATAATGAATCAAAAGTGTACTGATAACGCCTTTAGTATTTTAGATCAGTATTTTGGTATTCCAATGGATAATGAAGATGCGATTGGAATTGTACCATCATCAGTACCATTTCTTTTTAATCAATTCTTTATAGATGCTATAGGTCAAGGAAGTTTTACCAATATTGACCTGCTTTTACCAAGTTTTAACAATGCAGTGAATCTTGGAAATGGCCTCCAGCCTGTAGCCTATTTTAATGATTATCAGCCAGAAGCAGAAGTTATTTTCACCTATGGCTGTAGAGTTGTTGATGCGAATGATCCTTATGCTCCATCACAAGAGCAGTACAACCAATATTCTGACGACTTACCAGTAGGACTTAGAAAGGTAACCGAAGATAATTCATGTTACATATTTGGTTTCCCTCTCGCATATATGGAATCAGATCAAGTTAAAAGTGCGATGACACAAATTCTTAATGAACTTCCATAGATGAAATATAGATTCACAAAAGTGATGCTGATTGCTCAGCATCACTTTTTTTTTGCATTTCACTTTTTAAATTGTAAAACAAATCTAATTCATATTTTACAGTAAGTTAGTTAGATCATATCACATAATTATTAATAAACCTTGATCCAAAAATAGCACAAACACTTAGGAACTGTTGTATTATCCTTTTCAATTATCACATTCTAGAAGAAATACTTTGTTCATCAATAGAAAGATAGTTATGTATTTAAAACACATTTTGATATAGTCCTTATGGTTCATTGACCCTTAGATTTTAAATCATTCTTACAAGCATTATGGGTCTATTCGAGGAATTGACCCTTAGACATTAAATCATTCTTACAGCATTATCGGTCTATTCGAGGAATTGACCCTACAGAATATTGTAGGAGCGATTCGTTGTAAATAGTATATTACTTCTTCCCTTGATATATTACCTTCCATTGATCAGGTCGTGTGCTTGGTAAAACAGTGACAAAGAAATAAACCTTAGATAAACAACAATAATAGTTAATAGTAATAAGTAAATCGCCTACAATCCTTTTTACTTCACGAAATGAATGCTATGAATCATAATATGATTACATCTAAATACATCTGATATAGAATAGAGGATCATTTGCATGACTATTTTGGTAGGCGCTAAGAGATAATGTAATTGGTTTGAACTTGCAAACGAGTGATGAAATATCATTCCTGACTTCGATTGAAATCCTCTTCTTTTATCAACTTATAATTATATTTTATTTTAAGATAAATATCCCAGCTTTTGCGAGGTTGACAACAAAAAAAAAGCCCCAGATAAATCCGGGGCTAAATGCTAACTGCTAACAGCTAACTATATTCTTTTATGATCGAGAAGTTACCCTTCCCATAAAAGGTCAGGGTGAAATTCTCTTATTTCATAAGAATCATTTTCTTTGTTGATGAGTAGTTACCTGCTTTCATTTTGTAGAAATAGATACCACTAGATACTTTTTGATTGCTATCGTTAGTACCTTCCCAAACAACAGTGTAATTTTCACCAGAAGTCATGTGTTCGTTAATAAGAGTCTTAACTTTCTGACCTCTAACGTTAAACACTTCAATAGAAACGTTTCCATCTTCAACCATATCAAAAGCTATTGTTGTTTCAGGATTGAATGGATTTGGATAGTTCTGAGCTAAAAGTTCAGCTGTAGGAACTACTGTAGATCCATTTGTAGAAGTATTTGTATTAGCTTCTTGGAATTCAATGTCAAATGCAGCGAAACGAAGAGCACTATTTGTTAAGTCTCCTCCACCACCTGTTTGACCAGAAGCTGAACCGTAATCTTCATCATCCATGAATACAAAACTAAGTTTTGCATGATAGTTACCAGGTTCATTACTTAAGATTTCAAGATCATCACCAAGAGAGATACTTACAGGAAGCATATCTTCAAATTCTGGTGCAAAGTTTCCTTCAAAATGACCACTAGGATCTACAACATTGTCAAGTGGATTAGCATTGATGTATCTTACATCTGACCATGTTTCACCATTGTCATCTGAAATGCTTATACAGAGCTCAGGTTGTTTAAGCCAACCATCGTATCCTTCTTCTGCATAATATGCAGCTTGTACTTTTGCACCGTCATACCATGCAAGTACAATCCAGTTTCCATTAGCAACCATTTTACAATTACTTTCATGGAAATATGAATCTTGCCAGCCACCATCACTATTGAAGAACCAACTTGGGCAACTCATATTAACAACAGGCTCGCCATCATCATAATATTCATCAACAACACCATCTTCATCAAGGTCGAATGATATTGCCATAACATCATCTGCAGGATCTAAACCTTGAATATCAAGATCATAAAAACTGAATAAACCTGTAGTTATATCAAATTCAAATACTTTTGGATACATATATGCTGCCATATAGAGAGCACCATCCATATTCTCTTGTGAATTGTAGTTTACACCACTCATCCAAGTAACTTTTGTATTATCATCTGTAAATACACCATTATAATGACTAAGGTCATTTGATGGAACTATGTACATATCGGATGGAGTTACTTCATCATCATTATACCATAAGTATGTTACACCATCTTCGTATAATGGATTATCTAAAGGTTGTTTAAGTTGCTGAGTATATCTTGTAAATGTAGCACCGTAATCATCACTGTACATTGCTAGAAGTGAATCAGAAATGCTTCCGTACCATACAACTTGTCCATCATCTTTGCTAACAATAAGGTCTTTGTTTACACGGTCCACATCATTATAATGAGCGTTATCAAAATAAGGAATTGTGTTCACTGTCCAATCAAGATCAGATGTAGCTAAAAGGTCTGCATCATCAAAATCTGCAAACAAATAAAGACTATTATAGTTACCACTACCAGCTGAATTGCTTGTATAGTTGTTACCATAAGCATGAACTCTTCTTTTTCCAGCTTCAGGAGATGGTCCAACCCAAACTTGAGGCCATATAAATTCATCATTTGTAGCACCTGTTAATGGCTCACTCATTTCTGGATTATCAAAAAGGATAAATGGAGCTCTCCAAGCACCTGCAGAACCTGTTGCATGATACAGAGCATAAGACATGCTACTGTCATAACTTCCATCTGGCTCAACTACAGAATGCCAAACTACAAAAGGGTCACCTGTTACAGGGTCGATTGCTAGAGATGTGAAACCTTCACGATTGATCTCTGAATTTACACCATTGCTCTCGCCAAGTGTTCCATCGGCATTAATGTAACTGTAATAAGCTCTACGGTCTGTCCCTACGTTTTGTGTTTCAGAACGCATATAAGAAACATACCATCCACCAGCTGCATAACCATAAGGTTGTGAGGTTTCTGGTTGGTGTCTTAAGTTATGACCATTATAACTGAAGGGCATGTAATCATAATACGAACTTGTTAAGTAAGTAGTATTCTCACCATCACCATTAGGAATAAAGAAATACTCCGGTGCAGGATCTTGATCCCTGGAAGTGCTTCTTGTTCCAAATTTCATTCCTGAATAGTAGCTATCTTTTGCAACTTGGGCAGGTTGCATGAAATCTTCAGCTACAAGTGTACACACTAATAAGCTTAAACCCAAAAGAATTAACATCTTTTTCATTTTTTCCTCCCTTTTTTTGTGTTATTTCTTAAAACGACATTTTTAAAGTTAATCTTTGAGGAGATTTCAAAAAACTTTCCGTGAGATCTCCCATGTCTGTATATGAATAATCTATATCAAAAACTGCAAAGCTTGTTGGAATAGTCCAACCTAAGCCTGCTGAGTAGGATACTTCATCGTAGTTTAACTGATACCCAGATCTTATTTTGAAAGTACCAAGTTTGTATTCCATACCTATATTGTAAGTTTCTTGCCTGTCAACACAGTTATCTAGTTGAGCAGAAGCTAACAACAGTTGGTTACCACTTGCATAAAGATCCATTGCTACACCAAGTGAGAATCCCATTGGAATTTTAAAAGGGAATTCATCGCGATCTTCATCGATAAGACCATCACCATCGTTGTCTATCAGATCAAATGGATCTTCATTTAATTCTCCATCACCATCTTCATCTATTTCATACTCAAGATCCGGTCCAAAATTCTTTATCGCCATACCGATGGTAAGATTGTTCCAACCTGTATTATATAAAGACCCTATATCCACAGCTACACCATTTACATCAAATTCATCTAGCTTTTCACGTACATACTTTATGTTAGTACCGAATGAGAATTTATCTGTAAATTCATTTGCATAGGTTACACCTACCATAAGATCATAGGCTGTGAATGTTTCACCTGTGGGACCAAAAGGATCTTCTTCAATTACATCCATATAGTCCATATGTAAAAGTGCCGTACTTACTCCAAATGTTCCTAATGGAGTAACTTTAGAAAAAGCAACAAATTCATAATTAATACCAGCAACCCATGCTGTGTGAGAGAACATAACCTGATCTTGCGCTTTCAATGCCAGACCAGCAGGATTCCAGTATATTGAAGAAATATCATCTGTAACTGCTGTATACGCTTCACCCATACCAAGAGCTCTCGCGCCGATACCAATTTTTAAGAATTGAAGCCCGGCTGTTCCTGTTTTTGCAAAAATATCTGCAAACAACAACCCTGGAAGAACTGTAAGTATTATTAGTATAACAACATATTTTCTCATTTTTTACCTCTCATTTATCATTGTGAGTTCGGTTCACAAACATTTTGTCTGTGAACCTTTGAACCCAATTATTTAATTATTACAAACTTACCAACTTTAATATCTCCAGAATCATGATCTTTTACTGAGAACAAGTATATACCTGCTGCAATGATCTGACTATTATGAGATAATAGATCCCAAGAAGCCATACCTGTTGCTGTAATATCACTTTGTTTCAATTTATCTTTATTCAATGCTACCGATGGGTTAACAATATCTGAACTCTCACCACCATGATGTATAACCTTATCAACAAGATCACCAGCAAGAGTATAGATCTTTATAGTACAATCTTCCGGTAAGTTCACAAACCAGATTCTTCTACTTCTATCACCAGTAAAATCATTTTCTATTCTACCGTCAAATTTACTCTGTCCGATATAAGGATTTGGAACAACATAAATATTATCCATATCGGTTTTAGCAGATGGACCTGGGAATAATATTTTCATATTAGCATCTGCATCTCTTCCAGATTCAAGCGAAAGAATATTCTGAGATGGGAAACCTCTATCCCAAGTGGTTACAGCAACATAATATTCTATACCTTTTGGTGGGTTAGAAATTATTTGGTTATAATATCTTCTTGAGAGACGCTTGGTTCTTAACTCTAGTACTTTGGCTGGATCCGCAAGAAGTCCTGTACTCACAAAACCTTCTAAAGGAATCATACCTCTAGAATATAACTCAAGATATATTTCTTCACCATTGCCATTAGGTAAAGTAAGGAGAGCCGGATTAGCAAAATATAGAGCTTTTTCTGTATCAGACCAAGTTGCAACACCATCATCTAATGCAGTAGCAACAGTTTTTGTATAGTCATAGATATGATTTCCAAATACATAATCATCATCTTCAAGATCAAATGGAATTAAAGCATATTGCTGACTTAGATGATAATAATTTACATCATCGTCGGTAATTACTCTTCTATTAGGAAGGGATTGATCTTCAGTTCCAATTCCAATTTCACCTTGAAAATTCACAAAGAATGTATCAGCGTTAGCATTTACTAAGTAATCTTCTTCATCTTGATCAGTTTCAAATTTATCCCATTTACCTTTTTCTACCCAGTCTTCTTGTGAGCCACTTCCAGATCTACCATATAATGCGTAACCCTGGAAATCATGCCTGAGTCTATTGGCTGTCCATGGATTTAAAAGCGCATTATCATTATAATCTCCAATTGTACTTGGCCAGTATGCTTCCGGCATACCTGTAGTATCTGCTCCAATAACATAACTATCTATACCCGGATTAATATCTTGCCAACCAACATCACGCGTAGGAACAAATTCAACATCTACCGTATATTCGGATATATTATCCCAATATAAATCTAATGCATTACCATCATTAATAAGTCCTGCATACATATTTGGATAATCGGGAGGTTCAGGAGCTTGATAATGAGGATAGATATCAGGCTCAACAACAGTGGTAAGCGTTTGAGCTTGTCCATAAATAAATTTTGCGAATCCAGCAGTTTGCTTCAATTCAAAAATACTGTCTCCAGGGAATACAGCAATAACGATCTTCATAGTTCTGCCTGGAGGAAGATTCCAACGTTTGAAATAAACACCATCTTCATCTATTTCTAAATAGTCATCAATTCCATAACCTTCTTCACCTGGCTCGTCAGTATCACCAGTATGAGATTGAGCACCATAGAAACCAAAAAGGTATCTTGTATCAGTACCATTTGGATCTGCTTCAATCTGAGCATTTGGATATGCTCTAAGGTCGATCACTGCCGCTTCATCCGGATTTCTTCCTGTTATTAACCAGTATTTTTCATTAGCTGTTAAGTTGGATGTTGAAGAATAATGATGTGGTTGCCAATCATCAGGACCATAGCCTACATCCCATGTCCAACAAGCAAATTCAAGTTGATCCGGATCCGGTGTACAAACACGAGACCCAACAAATCCGTTGGTCAGTCCACCATCTGTATCTTGATCATAAGTATATGCAAATTCATATCCATCACCGGGAACGTAACTACTTAAATCATCCGGTGCTATTGCAGAGCCACCAAAAGATTGCGGTCCTACATCAGAATCCATATAGATACCCATAGCGCAGTCATATAGTGTATCCTGCTCATTCATATTAGTAATGTTGAATTCAACATAAACTAGGTTTTTGATATAATCATAACTCCACTGATAACTCATTTGACGTACTCTAATATTAAGTGGAATATGTGTATTTGAACCTGAATCAGAATCATAATCTCTATCAGGATCTGGATTACCATTTTCAAAAGGACTATAGTCATAATAGTATGAAACGAAATCTTGCTCAGAGACAGGATACCCATCTTCATCTGCAATGCCATCATTATCATCATCAGATGGTTCGGAGAAATTATAACGATCATTTGAATCATCACTAAGATCTACAAACCCAAGTGGGAACCAGATTGACTGGTTACCTTCATCAGTAATAAAATCAATTCCATGAACTACTTCTGAATTATGAAGCCAATTACCACCATAAACGGAAAAAACATCTGGCAACTCATCACTAACTCTAAATGGGAATGCATATCCTAAAGGATCTTCATCAATTAATCCATCATTATCATCATCAACACCTTTTCTTTGATCTCTAATAGATGCTGTAACTGTTTTATCCTGATAATTATGTTCTGTATATTGTGATCCAAGATGAGAAGCTTCTAGTGGGTTGTAGGCTGGTAAAAGTTCATTAAGACTCCTCCATCCATCAATACCGATACTACATAAAGTATCAACCACTACTTGTAAAGAATCATTCCAGAGAGGATCACTTTCAAGCACATAATCATCGTCTGCGTCCGGCGGATAATTAAGCCAGTAATATTGTCTTCCCAAATAATCTCTTTTGATCTTTTTCGCACCAAACCACAATCCGCCAGCAAACAAATAATCAATAGAAGAACCTCCTGGATATTCAAGTGATGGCCACTCTTCTCCAAATGATCCGAAGAAGCCATAATTACTCACTCGTAACCAGATGTTTCCTATGTTGTGTACTTCTGAGGCATCAAATTTTTTATCTGACACAGATCCTGCGTAAGTTCTGGCAAATGCACCCACAGCAAACACGATAAGAAGCATTAAAATTATTAATACTTTTAGTTTACTAATATTCATATAAAATCCCCCAAGATTTTTTAATTTAAATAAAAACCAACTGGGAAGGTAACCCAGCAGGCAACAGGTTTTCCACCACTTTTTGCTGGTGAGAATTCCCAATTCTTTACACTTTTTACAGCTACTTCATCCAGTCCACCAGGACCCGACATTAATGATTTTAATATCTCAATAGCACCAACAGTACCATCAGTAAAAACTTCTACTTGCAGTATCACTTCACCTTCTATCCCGGCATTTTTTGCAAACACAGGATATTCCAACGGAGCCTTCCTAATTGGAAAAGGTTCATCTTCATAGATTGCGAATTTTGAAGTTTGACCCAGAATTTTCTCCTGAATTTCTTCATACGGATCTAAAGAAGTTACACCGATTGTTTCAATAATTTCGATATCTTCATCATCTTCACCATCAAGATCTTCTTCGATAACTATTTCAACAACAGGTCTTACTGTCTCTTCAGGTGGTTTAATTCTCTCTTTTATTTCGGGTGGGATATCAACCGCATCTATAATATTTATAGTTCTATCGTAAGGTTTCACTTCAATTTTTGGTGAGACAATAAAAGCAAACAATAAAATCAATATAGCTAAACTTACAGATTTATCATAATAACTTTCTGCGATATCTTTCCAATCAAATATTTGTTTTTTCATATTTCACCTACCTTTGCAACTTAGCTTCAAAATATACGCGCAAAGTTTGAGCCTCGCGTAATTGATTCAAGATGTCAGACATGATACCATAACTTGTATCTTTATCTGTTCTGAAGCAAGTTAGCACATTAAAGTCATCTGCTAATTTCTTTTGCATTACGTACTTTACATCAGGTATGGAAACTACGAAATCATCAATCGATATCAATCCACTTTTATTCACATAAATAGTAGCTGAATGATTACGTGGAATTTTTTCAATACTTACAGCTTTCGGCATTCTTACGGGTATTCCTTTTTCTCTAACAAACACAGTAGAAACCATGAAGAATAAAAGAAGTAGGAAAGCTATGTCTGACATAGATGCAGTAGGTATTGCAGTTTCTGGTCTTGCACTTTTCTTAATATTAGCCATAATACCTTCCTAGTTTGTTGACAAAGAAATTTTTTCTGCACCAGAGGCTTGAAGCTTATCTAAAGCTTTAACCATATACTGGTATTTACTTTTTCTATCTGTTTTAAGGGATATAACCATATCTGGATTATCTTTTACAATATTATGGATGGTTTTCTCTAATTCATTCATTGGAACGATTTGCTCGTTTCCACCTGAGATAAGAGTAATTTGTCCATCCTTATCTATCCAGATCTTTGTAAGATTCTCATCTTTTAGTTTAACCTTTTTTTGTGTACCATCAGATACAGCAGGCAAAACTATCCCTAATCCCTTTTTTATATCAAACTTTGTAGTAGATAGAAAGAAGACAAGCAGCAGAAAAGCAACATCAGACATTGATGCTGTGGGAATACCTCCCAGATCTTTTCTTTTTCTGCGTAACACATTTGCCCCCTATTTATTTTCTACAAGAGTTTCGATCATTTTTTCAGATCCTCTTTGCATATCCATTACAAGTCCGTCTACCATGCCGAGGAACATATTATTAAAGAACTGCATTGGAATAGCAACAGCCAAACCAGCAGCTGTAGTAATAAGAGCAATTTGGATTCCTGTAGCAACAATTGTTGGCTCAACTTCACCAGCAGCTGCAATATCACGGAAAGCTCTGATCATACCAACGATTGTTCCGAAGAAACCAAACATTGGAGCAAGGTTAATAGTTGTAGAAAGTGGAATAAATCCTTTCTCTAAAAATGCCATTTCGATAACACCAGCATTTTCAATAGCTTTTTCTACAGCATCGATACCTTTATCCACTTTAAGAAGACCATTATGCATAACGGCTGCAACTGGTCCCTTTGTTTCTTCACAAAGTTTAAGTGCTTCATCATATTTTTTTTCTTCGATAAGTGGAATAACATTACCAAGAAACTCATTAAGATTTATTTTTGCATAACTGAGAGAGATTATTTTCCAAATGATAGTTGCAATACCCCAAATTAGAAGAAGGAGCATTGGATACATTACAAATCCACCCTGAATGAACAGGTCGACTAATCCACTTCCAACAATTTTACGGGCAAACATTTCAAGCCCACCAGATTGCGAAGTTTCCTCAAATGGAACTTCTTCAACAACATCCTCAGTTACAACTTCTTCAGTAGTAACTTCTTCAACTGCAGCTTCCTCTTCAGCAACAACTTCTTGCGCAAAGGCAATCGCAGTAAACATGAAATTAGCAATTGCTAAAACCATAAATATAGCTAATAGTCTTTTCCTCATTTTATATCCTCCAAATTTATTTTTTTATTTTTTTTACCAAATATAAGTCAATCCAAACGAATAAGTTCTTCCAGCCGCAACTTTTGATGGATCTCTATCAAATTCACTATAAATAGATCCTAAATTTTGATCATAATACCCACCAGCAAGCTCTAAATCTACACCTTCATCATATGGATTTCCAGTTATTGGATAAACACTGTTAAAGTTATCTTTGTTAAATAAGTTTGAAATATTTGCATAGCATCTGATTTTCATATTTTTACCAAAACTGAAGTTTTTAGTAAATTTCAAATTTGCATTTGCTGTATGAGGAGCAAATGCACTATTAACATTTAGGTCAGGTGTATCTTCACCATTAATAAGAGAATGTGGTGTATATGGAGAACCTGAAGCAAGATTATAGAGGAAATTAATTGAGAAATCCTGAAGTGGTAGTACTGCCTCAGTGAAAGGAATATAGAATTCTTCACCTGCACCAACTTTAAAAGTAATATTAAAGTTAAAATTATGTCTAGTATCCCATTCTAAAGGAAATTCTCGCAAACTTTCATCATTATCTGTAGTAGTTTCAGAGTGATTCCCGTTTGCCCATGTTAAAGAATAGGCAGCCGATCCTGAGAAAAAGTTTGATAGGAATTTGCTTATATTCAAATCAATTCCTCGAACACTACCATAATCTTCAGAAACATATTCATTCCACTTTATCGTAGGATCTTCAGGGTCTTCTACTTCTATAGTACTAACATAATTATATACATTCTTGAAATAACCCGTGATATCCATAACATAATCATCATGAAGCTGATATTGCAGACCTGCTTCATAAGTAATTGTAGTCTGGTCTTTAAGCTCAGGATTGCCTACAATTACATTTGATCCCGGATTTGTAACAACATCTATAGGTCTACCTGTTGTAAAAATATACTGCATTTGAGGTAGTTGTCTTTGATAGTTATAAACAAAATGCAATACGCTTTTTTCTGAAATAGGGTGTGAGACACCAAGACGCGGTGAGATCATAAATTGTGGTTGGCTGAATCTGTCGCTGATTCTTCCATGGTAATCTACAGCACTCATATATTTCGCATATTCTATAGGATGTGTATCTTGAGGTGGTATTATTAAAGTACCTGTTGAATCTGCGATCTTATACGTTTCTTCATTCATGGAATTATTAGGATCAATAGATTCTAGATAAGAGCCATTGTAACTAGCTGTTTTAATTTCATAATCATCACCAAGATGCCAAACATCACAACGAACACCAGCATTAATTATCAATCCTTCCCAAACCATTGCATCTTGCAGATATAACCCACCTTGCCATGGTTCAGCCTTGTATCCATCCGTTAATCCTGATGAGGCAATTGTTGCAGCTAAAAGATCATCTCTTGAATAAAAATACGTATCACTTAGAGCAAAAGTTCCTGTTCCGGGAATTGAATCTCCCTCTAAAATAGTTGCCTCTGGTTCACATTCATTTAGATAATCTGTGTATCTGCTAACTGAAAGTTCCCAAGGATTTCTCCACTGATCTTTCTCGATCGTATGTTTAATTACTTCAAACCCCGTCTTCAAACCATGAGTTTCATTAGCTTGATATTCAACATCAGTTTTTAATTGTAACATTTTGTTACCATCGTCAATGTAAGTATTGTATACTGTACCTGGTTCAACAAAAGGAATACCCATTGGCAACCCAGTAAGTGTTTCAAATTCCCAGGTATAATCTTCAACATCGCTCACAATATTGTTATCTTCTTCAGTGAGATAGAAAATACCCTCAGTAGTTCCTAGTTGATTATCACCATACAGATTAAAATCAGACCCAGAATCCAATGCAAACCAGTCTTCTCTATTAATGTCTCTTGGTGACTGAGAAACGCTTTTCTCGTACATACTGGCTTTTACTTTAATATTTATTTGAGAACCAATAGTTTGATCGTAGGTAGCAATATATTGCCTTTGCTCTCCTGCAGTTTTAGCATAATGTTCTAAAGCATATCTCCAATTATGAGCAAATGGAAGACGATCATATTTATCACCTCGAACAGCAAAAGTAATATTCTGACGTTCATTAAATTTATACTTCATTTTCAAGTTTGCATTATAATCGTTATAGTTTCTATTGCCTGTGTTAAAACCTATAATATCTTCTCTACCTTCATAAGGATCATATTGTACATAATCTGACCAACTACTAACCAGTCCATCGAGATCTTCATATGGGTTTAAGGTGAGATAGTCTTTATATCTTGTATCATGCCAACTTCCTACAGCATTAAGATAGAAAGTAAATTTATCTCTAAGAGAAGAAACTAATGGGCTTAATACAGGTCCCCCGATAGCGAACTTTATTACATCTCTGTTGCTATTATCAGGAGAATCGATCAAGTGGTCTGAAATAGCTTCAAACTTTCCTGAATAATCACGTGAACCACTTTTGGTTACAATATTAACCATACCAGATTGAGCATTACCATACTCAGCAGTTAGCCCACCAGTCATCACATCCATATCTGCAATAGCATCAGTATCAATAGTAAGAGCAGCTCCACCGTCTACAGGGTCAGAAACTGACATTCCGTCAACAGTATAGGCCATCTCATTAGATCTTCCACCACGGACATGGATTTCACCATTATTGAGTGTAACACCAGCCTGCATTGCAATCACATCTTCGATCTGCGTAACAGAAATATCTTCAATGTCTGCAGCTGAGATAGTTTTACCTGATTGTGTTTTAGTTGGCTGAATCATTTCAACCTTACTTTCAACAACATCAAATCCTTCAATTTCTATAGCTTGTTGAGGCATTTTGAAATTTTCGATTTGAGTAAGATCTAAGCTTATCTTTACACCGGATCTTTTTTGTGTTCTAAATCCACCTCTCATACAAAATACGTCATAAACTCCAGGTGTAATATTAATAATGAAGTATGAACCATTTTCTTTGGTCATCATACCAGAAACAAGTGTTTCACCATCCATTATTGTTATATTTGCAAAGGGGATAGGATTCCCTTTCTCATCTGTTACTTTACCCGCAAGTTTTCCAGTAGTTCCGGCAGATAATATTGTTGTAAACAGAAAAGCTAACATGAGTGAAATTATGATTTTCTTAAGCATTAATAATCCTCCCTAAATTATTTATTAAATACTTTTCATTTGAACAAAAACTATATTAAAAAAAATCGTGTCAATCTATATTTTCTAATACTCCCAATTTTTTATTTCTCATTTCTTTTGGTTCCATTCATCTGTCAAGTACTTACTTATTCTCAATTTTTCAGCAATATCAAGTTCATAAGTTTCAAGGTTTTTATGGATCACAAAGTCATCTTTTGTCCATTTTTCTTTGAATCCTTTAATCAGATAATTAACCGCTGTTTTGTAACTTATTGGCATTTCAAGAATTTCATTAATGCCAATTGTTTTTCTATTCAAGTACTTCACCATTCGCTCTTTCTGGTCAATCGTAAGACCTGGTAAGATCTTGGCTAACTTGCTTTGACCATGATTAAGTAAAATTGAACCATGCTGCAGAATGCAGTTATTCTTTCTAACCTGTGCACTTCCAACTATTTTTTTTTTCTGGTAGTTTAACTCATACCTAGAACTACTTGTAAAACAAGGGTTTGCTACCTGCCTTTGGTGTTCGGAAGTTAAGTTACCTTTTTCAAAGTCTACAACTATACCAATATGTTCCAGCCCTAATGCCAAAGCCTTGCTTATTTCAGAATAAGATTCGGTTATGTTCCCAGAAAGCCTACCAGAAGCAGGGCTTATGACGGAATAAGTTACTTCATCATCATGAAGAACCAGTCTTCCACCGGTTGGTCTCCTCACAAAGCCAAAACCATATTCCTTTAAAGCCATAAAATCAACCTCTTTTGATACTTCTTGATTATAACCGCAAGATACTGTTGAAGGATCCCATCCATAAAATCTTATTGTAGGAAGAGACCTTCCATCTTGTATGCTTTCAAATATGGCTTCATCGATTGCCATATTCTCAGCTGGGCTCAATTTTGAATTAATTAAAAACCGCCACTTCACAAATTCACCTTTTATATTTCTTAACAATTATAATGCATTTAATATTCCTTATAAATGCAATTATGCACAACAGCCCTAAACCTGCTTAAAGTAAGAGTATTCAGTCAATACTTCTCATTCTATTATTTATGTTTAAAACAACATTCTGCGGAAAGTGTTCCGCAGAATGTTGTTTTAAACAGTCAATTTATCTATTCGACAACTCCACCAATTTTTGGGTCTATTTCTTCAATAATGTTGGCTTCATTTTCCTTAACTTTCGTTGTTAATCCAAGATCTTTACGCAGCTCTTCATAAAAAATAGCCTGAGAAGTTAACATGTAAGGATACAGCCAAAGAATACCAATCCCAAAAGTAAGAACACAAAGTAATGCCCAGCCAATAAAGCTTAGATCCAGATAAAATAACCTTGCTTTATATCCGTTCATCATTTCTTTACTTTTTCTTAAAGCTTCCGAAACACCAATTTCAGGATTATCTATTAAAAGATAGAGCGACATTCGGTAGGAATATGCTGCTACTATTCCTGGAACAATCAGCAACAGCATCCATAAAAAAATAAATAGATTCATTAGCAGATATACACCCAATGTTTTTCCAAACAAACCTAAATTTGGCCCTGAAAAAGTGAAAGCCTTGAATAGCAAATTAAAATCACCGATCTTCTCTCTGATTAGGGTTAAATAGTAAAGGTACAAACCAAATAAAAGTGCACCCATTATAAGAAATACAACTCCATAAGCCGAGCCAACAACAGATATTATACCGCTGAATATCATGCTTGCTAGTATTGCGTTTAGCCAATTACCCGTTAAAGATTCGCGTGCAAAACTTCTAATTGTTGAACTATTATTCATATTCCCTCCTTAGAAACAAATACTTTTTTCTACTTTTTTCTTTCTTGATAAAATATTATTCATGCTAATATTTTTAAGTTTTTCCACACTAAATGATTCTACATTAAAGGAAGCTGTAACAGAGCCAAATATCATTGCATTTTTAATTGTTGTTTCTTCTATGTTGCCAACAGAAGCTATGTAACCCATAAATCCACCTGCAAAACTGTCACCAGCACCTGTTGGATCAACAACATCTACAACAGGATATACGGGAGCAAAAAAGATGAAATCATTAGAATATGCAAATGAACCATACTCACCACGTTTTACAACAATCAGTTTTGGCCCCATCTCTTTGGCTTTTTGTGCAGCTTTATAAATATTATTTACATTAGTGAGCATTTTCAATTCATCTTCATTAATAAATAAAATATCAACATTATTTATAACTTCTATCAATTGTAATCTTGCGCCCGTTATCCAAAAATTCATTGTATCACAGGCAGTAATTTTGGCATTATTCATTTGCTTTAGAACTTTTAGTTGTAAAACCGGATCGATATTACCTAAAAATAAATAGTCACAATTTCTGTTACCATCACACAGTTCTGGATCAAAATCAGCAAAAACATTAAGTTGGGTATCAAGTGTTTCTGCTTTGTTCATATCATTATAAACACCAGACCAATGAAAAGTTCTACCGGGAACAACTTTCAAGTCTGTAGTATCGATTTTGTTCCTATTAAGAAGTTCAAAATGCTCTTTAGGAAAATCCTCTCCCACAATTCCTACAATATGACTATTGCAGAAATTTTTGCTAACCATCGAAGTATAAACAGCTGAGCCACCCAAAGACTGCTCAACTTTCCCAAATGGGGTTTTTACATTATCTAAGGCAATTGAACCAACTATAAGTAAGCTCATTTAATCTCCTGAACATTAATTGTATCTGCTTTAGTATTTGTTTTCCAACTTCTAAATTTTTCCGGATCCGGATCTGCAAAGTATTTAATGATTATGATAACAAAAATAAGAGCAAGAATTCGAACAATAAAGTTTATCCAGGAAGAACTTCGCATATTCCTGTGTTCCTGGCGTCTTTTTTCTATCTCCTCTTTAAATTCTTTCATAAAATTATGTTAAGCTATCTAATAATCCTTGTTTAAATCTTCGTAAACCTTCTTTAATGTTTTCCATACTTGTAGCATATGAGAACCGTACATATTTATCAGCTCCAAATGCAGAACCGGAAACAATTGCGACTTTATACTCTTTAAGAAGATATTCACACATCTTCACACCGTTCTTAATGCCCAACTTGTTATTGTGTAGGTAATAGGAAATATTTGGCATTGCATAAAAAGCACCACGAGGAAGACGACACTTTACGTTGGAAATTTTATTCAATTCATCAACAAGAAAATTACGGCGTTTTTGGAATTCATCGCGCATTTCAGCTATGCTCCCATCACACTCACTTAAAGCTACAATAGCTGCTTTTTGTGTTATTGAATTAACACAGGAAGTTGAATGACTTTGAATTCTGGCCGCACGATTAATAATATCTTTAGGCCCCGCAGCATAACCAAGCCTCCAGCCAGTCATAGCATAAGCCTTAGAAACTCCATTTATAACAACGGTATGCTCGCGAACCTCATCACTTATCGTAGCTATTGAGACATGTTTTTTCCCATCATAGATCAACTTTTCATATATTTCATCTGAGATAATCATAATATTGTGTTTCACGCAGACAGCAGCAATTTTTGCCAGTTCCTTCTTACTGTAAATGGAACCAGTTGGATTATTAGGTGAATTCAAAATAAGAGCTTTAGGATTGCTTAAAGATTCCAATGCTTCTTCCAATTGCTCTGCTGAAATTTTAAAATTGGAAGCTGCACGGGTAGGAAGTAATATTGGGAAAGCATCAACCATTTCTACTTGAGAAGTATAACTCACCCAATAAGGAGAAGGAATTAAAACTTCATCACGTGGATCACAAATTGTCATCAACACAAAAAAGATTGAAGCCTTTGCACCTGGAGAAACCAGAATATCACTTGGATCGCAATCAAGATGATTATCACGTTTTAATTTTGCAGAAATAGCCTGCCTTAACTCAAGAATACCCGAAGAGGCAGTATATCTCGTAAAGTTATCATTAATTGCTTTATGAGCTTCATCTTTAATGTAGTTTGGAGTATTAAAATCTGGTTCTCCAACACCAAAATTGATCACATTAATACCATCTGCTTTCATTTGTTTAGCAAGAGATGATACCGTAAGAGTTGGTGATGCCTTTATAGCCTTTGCTCTGTGAGAAATTTGAATCGCCATTTTCATTACCTCTATATTTTTTATTAGCCTTCAACAACAAGTTTAGAAAGATCTGCAACCTGTAAGAATAGTTCCCGAATGCAAAAAAGAATATTGTATCTGTTCTGTTTGATCTTAACATCTTCTACATTAACCAAAACTTCATCAAAGAATTTATCTATAGTACTTCCATAATTAACCAAAATTTCCAAGATCTTCTTATAATTTTTTTTAGGAAGAAGTTCTTTGATCTCTTCATCCAGTTCTAGATATTGTGCGTAAAGTTCTTGCTCCATTCTCTCTGTAAGCATTTCCTTATTAACAATTAAAGTTGGTTTTTCATCAGCAATAATATTAGAAACACGCTTAAATCCAAGAACAAGCTTAATGAAATCTTCCTGCTTTTTTAATCCATGCAGTGCTTCAGCTCTGTTAATAAGATCAGGAATATTAGAGTGATCTATATGCATAACGCTTTCAATAATATCGTAATCAATTTGCTTTTGTTTAAGAAGCCAATTCACACGCTGTTTAAAAAAATCATAAACTACTTCTTTATTATTCTCAGGCTTATCTAGTCTGTCTTTTAATAATTCAAAAGACACATCTATCAATTTATGAATATCAAGCTCAAATTTATTGTTGGAAATTATCTGAACCACACCATTAGCAGCACGCCTTAACGCAAATGGATCTTTCGATCCAGTTGGTATCATATCTACCCCGATAATTCCGCAGATCGTATCGATCTTATCTGCAATTGCAACCACAGAACCAGCTAAAGACATCGCATTATCTCCATTCATATAATGCTCTTCAATTACAAGCGCAGTCTCTTTGTTTACACCGCTTTTAAGGGCATATTGATGTCCGATATATCCTTGAAGCTTTGTAAATTCCTTCTCACCAAGCATTAGCGTAACAAGATCTGCTTTACATAAATTTGCTCCGTCTAAAGAATATTTTTTAATATTTTCTTCCAGTTTAACTTCATCACCAATAAATCTTGTTATTTGCTTAAATCTTTCTGTTTTCTCTAATACAGAGCCAAGTTTTTGTTGGAACGTGACCTCAGACAGTTTTGGCACAAACGCTTCAAAAGGCTGTGCTGTATCTTCCTTATAAAAGAACTCCGCATCTTCCAATCTGGCAGTAATCACCTTTTCGTTACCAAGTTTTATAAGGCTTGAAAATTGCGGATCTACATTGGAAATGAATAAGAATTTATTACTGAGTTTACCATCTTTATTATTTATAGAGAAATATTTTTGATGTTCAGAAAGAGTTAAGGTTACCACTTTTTGAGGAAGTTTAAGATATTTTTCATGGAAATCTGCAATTACGGCTGTTGGGAATTCCACAAGATCTGTAACTGTCTCTAATAATTTATTGTTTTCTATTACTTTTTCATCTGAATTAATGAACAGCTCACCCATCTGTTTCTTTATTATCTCTTTTCTTTTATCACGATTTGGAATCACAAAAACGTCTGCTAACTTTCTTTCATATTCATCAATCGAGTTTATATCAATTGGGTTATCTAACTTTTGAAACCTATTACCATAAGTTATATTATTAGATGTTATGTTTTCATATTCCAGTTCAATAATATCATCATCAAATAATGCTAATATCCATCTGATCGGTCTCGCAAAAGAGAGTTTAGAACTCCCCCATTTCATTGATTTCTGAAATTTAATACCATTGATCGCTTCTTTTATTAAATTTACTAGAATGCTAGTTGCAGATTTACCTCTAATCTCTTTTTTTATGGCAATTTTATCACCTTTGGGTGTTTGCTTAATGATTATGTCACTCTCTTCTGCTCCAGCTCCGCGCAGGAAACCTAAAGCCGCATTTGTTAGCTTTCCATCGGCCGTATATGCCATCTCTTTTGTTGGACCCACACGCTGGATAACTTCATCTTTTTGTTGTGATTGAAGTGATGTAATCTTAATTGCAAAACGACGCGGAGAAGAAAATAGCTGTAACTCATCATACTCAAGATTTGCCTTTTTTAAATTTATTTCAAAATGATCTTTAATTGTTTTTATTGCCCCAGCAATATACGCTGCTGGAATTTCTTCTACGCCAAGTTCAAACAGAAAATTCTTTTTATCCATTTATTCCTCATAAAAAAATTTTGGTCATATTTTTGAACCGAATTTTGTTGTCTAATAATTTTTAGTGAAGTATTTAGTTTTTCTAAAATAAAAGCAAGATATGTTGATTTTAAGATCTTTTGCACTTGAAATGATTTCTTATTCTCTAGAATAAATATTTTACTGAAATCTGATTTACGAATCCAAGATCTCCATAAGAGACAATCGCGTAATCCATTATCAAATTGTATTTATTAAGATCAAATCCTGTTCCAAAAGACATCCCAGACAGAAAATCATTTTCTCCACCTGTTGCCCAATCGGATGCATTTGTTTTATAGCCAGTTCTTAATGCTAGCATTGGATGTATTTTATATTCTATACCGATCTTTCCGAAAATTTCATTATCTAAGGGTTTATAAATATCTACAGTTGTGTAAAATTTTTCTTTTGGATGGTAATTAAACCCAACAGTTAAAGTTGTTGGCATAACCTCTTCATATTCATTATTTGTATAATATGTTAATTGCTTACCAATATTTCTTATAGCAATTCCAACTTTTATATGCTCATTCGTAGATTGATGCATAATACCAGCATCAAAAACAACAGCTGATGCAGATTTATCATCGAGTGATTCCTGAATGAATTTCACATTGATTCCAACATCCAGTATATCTAATAGATATCGAGCAGCACTAATTCCAAAAATGAAATCAGACATTCCAAAAGTACCACTTGTTTCTTCATATTGTCCCATCTCATCTGCAATTGTACGATCTTCTGTTGCAGAAAGCCCTTTTGCAAAAACAGCAAGAGAAGTTTTTTCGTTAGTTGGATATACATAAACTGCCGAGCCGCAATTTATTCCATCAAGATAACTCATATATGTTAATGATGCCTGTGGAGAATTAACTTGTACAAGCCCAGCAGGATTAAAGAAAACAGCATCTGCATCATTAGAAAGGCCGGTATATGCATTTCCCATCGCAGAAGCTCTGGCAGAGTAGTTAACCTTTAAAAAAGTAAAACCACTTGTTCCGGCATTTTCATTTTCGGCAATTAATAAAACCGAAAATAGTAATATTGTTATGAGTATTAAATATTTCTTCATATTTTAATCTCCTCAAGAATTTCAAAAAGTTCGTCTTTTGATTTTGCATTAAAAAGCACTTCTCTATTTTCATCAACTCTAAGAAAGTTTGAAATTCCACTTAAAACTTTCATATATTCTTCTTTTTTATTTTCGGGAACTGCTATCATAAAGATCACTTTTACATTTTCATCGTCAACCGAGTTAAACTCAAGTTCATTGTCAAGCACATAAACAGCTATATTTATTTCTTTCACAAGATTTGATCTGGCATGGGGAATAGCCACTTTTCTTCCGATACCTGTAGTCATTAAATTTTCACGTTCCATTATCGCTCTAAAAAAATCATCAGCAGAAACTATCACTTCTTTTTTGTATAGAAAATCCACCATCTCTTCCAGACAGCTTTTCTTATCAAAAGCGTAATAATTTTGCACTATCAAATCTCGTGAAAATATACCCATACAATAACCTTCTATGCGCATGACAGCTTTATAAAACTCCTCCATTTATTTACTTGACTTTAAATAGTCAATTTTTTTTTGTGATGCTCTAAATTGGATAATGGAGAGGAATTAAATTATGAATCACAGAAGTATTAGAAAAAAAACAATTATCACTTTAGTCGCAATATTTACCTTTTTATCTTTATTTGCCGCTACAGAAGTAGCTGATTCAACAGTTGTAGCAAAATACCAAGACAATGAAATCACAATGGGTAACGTAAACAAACGTCTTTCTCAAATACCCCCTATGTATAAAGCTAAATATGATACTGCTGAAGGGAAAAAAGAACTTCTTGATATTATCTGTACAGAAGAGATATTTTACTTAGAAGCACTAGATCAGAAAATCATGGAACAAGATGATTTCTTTGAAAGAATTGCCGATCAAGTAAAGAACACATATTTCTCTGAGTATAGAAAAGATCTTCTTAAGGATGCTATCTCTTTTACAGATGAAGAGAAGAGAGCATATTTCAAAGAGAATCATGATCAATATAAAGATCGCACATTCGAAGAAGCAGAAAAAATGATCGAAGCAAAATTAAAGCCGGAAAAAGAGAATGCAATCATCGAGAAGAAAAGAGAAGAACTCTTTGTAAAATATAATGTTATAATCAATTATGATATTTTACCACAGATTAATACACTAGCGCCAGATAGTAATGAAGTAATAATGAATGAAAAGATCATTACATCTTCAAATACTTTAATAGATAGGAATGTAGGAGATCTAGTAGAGCACCTCGATATTCTTTCAAAACGTGTTCAAATCTCACTGCGTACTGATGATGGGAAAAAACAATATATCGATAGATTGGCAAAATCTGATGTCTTCTATTTAGATGCTTTAGAAAAAGGGTACGATAAAAATCCAATGCTTAAAGCTACAATAGAGCAAATCGAACGAAATATGGCTCTGCGAACTGTTTATAATAAACTTGTTGTTGAATCAATTGATACAAGTGATAAGAAGTTGAAAGAGTACTATAACGAGAACATTAAAGAATTTAGTTCTCTTGCACATAGAAAAATTCAAACTTTTGGTTTTGAAACCAAAAAGACTGCTGCAAAAATGCGTAAAACAGTTAAAAAACTTATCAAGAAAAAGAAAGATGAAGAGATCAAAACTCTTATCACAGATAATTCTGTTTATGCTAAGGGTGATGGAATTTTAGATCATATTTATGATAACGGTATAATCCCGGGAATGGGAAAAGACCAAGTTTATTGCGATATGGTTTGGGACACAGACCCAAAAGATCTTAGCAAAGTATTCAAAAATTCTAAAGGCATTTATGTATTCTTTAGAATATTAGAAGATGTTGTAGCAATTGCAAAACCATTTGAAGAAGAGAAAGATAGAATAAAGAAAACATTTATGAGAACTCTTTCTAAAGAGAAATTTGAAAGTGTTAAACAAGAGCTCGAAACAAAATATGCACTTGTTACTTATCCAGATAAAATGGATGTAAGACTTACTGCAGAAGAGTATTTCAATAAAGCTGAAGCTGCTCAAAAAAGAAGACGATTCAACGATGCAATATTCTATTATGATGAAGTAATGAAATATCATAAAAACAATAAGGATGACTACAAAGCAATGTTCATGAAAGGATTCCTTTTTGCAGAAGAACTTAAAGACACAGAAAAAGCAATCGCACTATTTGAAGAGTTCCTTACTTTGTATCCAGAAGGAGATCTTAGCGAATCAGCTCAATATATGCTTTCATCATTAAAAAACAAAGAAGATATGATCGAATCAATAGATTTTGAAGACAAATAGATTATAAAATCAAAAATGAGGAGGTTGCATGTTTTACAGAGGAGATAAGCTAAAAGAAGTATTTCTCAAAGCAAAGAAAGAAAGATTTGGTATTGTCGCATCTAACGTTGTTTTTGATAGTGCAATTAGGGGAGTTGTTCAGGGTTATGAGGCTCAAAGATCCGATGGACTTCTTCAAATGAGTTCCGGAGCTGTTAAATTTGCTGCCGGTGATACAAAAGATATTGAAGCCGGTGCTCAAATGATATCTTCGATGATCAAGATCATCTCATCTCAATATAAGAATTCTGGTGTCGGACTGCATATCGATCATGCTACCCCAAATTATTTTGATTTTGTAGTGTACTGCATAGAAAATGATCTGGTTTCTTCTGTAATGATCGATGCTTCAAAAGAAGATTTTGAGGAAAATATTCGCATTTCTAAAGAAGTTGTGGCTATTGCTCACAAACATGGAGTTTTAGTTGAAGGTGAAATTGGTTACATTAAGGGAGCTGAAGACGAAATAGTTTCCGATACAGAACTTTATACTTCACCATCTGAAGCTTTAGAATATGTTAAGAAAACCGGAGTTGATCTTTTCGCTGCTTCTGTTGGCACAAATCATGGTGTTACAAAAGGTGCTCAAATCACGCTAAAACTTGACCTCATAAAAGAGATCGATGATCTGCTTATACATAATAATGTTGAGACGGGTATCGTTCTTCATGGGGCATCTGGGTTAACTGCTAAGCAGCAAATAGATGCAATTAAGAACGGTGTTGTAAAGATAAACAAAGATACTCGTTATCAAATGGAATTTGCTAAGTCAACTCAAGCTTATTGGGAAAAAGAAAAAGATGCGATAGTAAGACCACAAAATATAAACGAAGCAGATTATACAATCGACAAAAGCCGTTTTGACCCTCGCAAATGGCTTATTCATAGTGAGAAAGCTATGCAAAATGCAGTAGAAGAGCTAGTTCAAATTACCGGTAGTGCCGGAAAATCAATCTTACTTTAAAGGAGAAAAGATGAAAAATATTGCAATTAACGGTTTTGGAAGAATTGGAAGACTTGTTTTTAGAGGTTTTCTTAATAATGAAAATTATAAAGTTGTTGCTATAAACGACCTTATGGATATAAATTCGCTTGTATATTTACTTAAACACGACTCTGTACATGGAATTTTAGATAACAAAATAGAAGTTAAAGAAGGTGCAATTGTTGTTGATGGAGTTGAAGTTAAAGTATTCAGCGAAAGAAATCCTGAAGATCTTCCTTGGAAAGAATTGGATATTAGTGTTGTTGTTGAGTCAACAGGTATTTTCCGTTCAAAGGAAGGTGCAGCAAAACATCTTAAATCCGGTGCGAAGAAAGTAATCATATCTGCTCCTGCAAAAGGTGAAGTAGATGCTACAATAGTTCTGGGTGTTAATGATGAAATACTAAAAGCTGAACATACAATTATCTCAAATGCATCATGTACAACCAACTGTCTTGCTCCTGTAATGAAAGTTATCACAGACAACTTTACTGTTGAATCTGCATTAATGACTACGATACATTCTTATACAATGGACCAAAGACTTCTTGATTTCCCACATAGCGATTTAAGAAGAGCACGTGCAGCTGCATTAAATATTATCCCTACAACTACAGGTGCTGCAACTGCAACTGCAAAGGTAATTCCTGAACTTAAAGGGAAAATTGATGGAATGGCAGTAAGGGTTCCTACACCAACAGGGTCTTTAGTTGATGTTTCAATTATTGTAGATAGAAAAACCTCTAAAGAAGAGATAAATAAATTAATGAAAGCTGCTTCCGAGAACAGAATGAAGGGAGTTTTAGAATATGTTGAGGGACCAATTGTTTCTACAGATATTGTTGGAAATCCTGCTTCTTCCGTTTTTGATGCAGACGTTACTATGGTTAATGGCAACTTTATTAAAGTACTCAGTTGGTATGATAATGAAGCCGGTTATGCAAACAGAGTTGTAGACCTTGTACAATATATCTCTGAACTGGAATAATTTATGCATAATGTTTCCATTATGAAAGTGGATAAAAAAATAATATTGATAATAAGCCTGCTTTCTGCAGGCTTATTGCTATTTGCAGAGAGTTTAACAATTGTTAATGCTGAGCAGATTGATAGTTCAAAAGAAACTATAAACAGAGAAAATGTTATTTTCTTAGAAGATTTTGAAGATGGGATTGATTCTTGGGAAACATTAGATACTACTGATCCGGGTTCTTTTTGGAACACAACTACATTCAATGCTTTTGGCGGTTCCGGAAAATCATGGCGCATGGCAAATGTTAACATTTCACCTGATGGTGGTTACGAAGATAGCTGGTATCAAGTTTTAGATACACCTGCAATAACTCTACCTGCTTCAGGAAATTTGACTATTGTATTTGATCAATTTAGAGCGATAGAAGAATTAGGAACTAACGGTGAATTTGATGGATGGGACGGTTTTAATGTTCGCATAAGAAATGCCACACAAGATTACGCAGAAGCAGAAATTTTAACAGATTGCACACCAGCTTATAACAGCTCAAGTTTATACGGTTTTGGGTTTGAACATAATGAAGATCCTGACGGAATTCCGGGAATTCCGGGTTGGGGTGGTTCAACCGATTGGACATCAACTTCCATCACAATTCCTGCTACTTACTTAGGAAGTGAAGTAATTATTAGTTTTGCTTTTGCATCAGATCCAAATACTTCTACCACATCAAATCCTGAATTAACAGGCTTGTTTATTGATAACATAAATATTGCCGGAGTATTCACAAATGATGCCGAAGATGAAACTGGATTTTTTGGGTTTTCCAACACTGCAAAAGGTGGAGACCTGTGGCATGTTCTGCAAGATCCAACCGCTCCTTCCCCACTTTATGTTCTTGGTTGTTTCGATAGTGAAACTTCACTTTACAACCCAAACATGCACAACTATATAACTAGTGATTCACTTACATTGCCAGCAGAAAGCAACATATATTTTGATATGAAAATAAAAACTGAGTTAGATGACAATTCATATCCAGATTGCGATTATTTTTCTGTGGAAGTAAAATATCTTGTAGCAATTTATCAGAATCCATATATTGAAATTTGGTCTAATTGGAATTCAATTTCAAATCCATTTGGAGAACCAGGAATCGAGAATGTTGTATTTACCGGTTCAGTTGATAATTGGTCTTATTTCTCTGCAAATTGGAGTGGTTACAACGATCTCTCGCTCTTGGCTGATGAGATCATTCAGCTTCGTATTGGATTGCATACAAATGATGATGATCCAACCGGATTTGGCTTAATGATTGATGATATTACGCTGTCGGATACAACTTATACCCATGCAGAAAATCATATTGTTCCAACCTCTGATATTGCGATGTACAACTACCCAAATCCTTTTAACCCAACAACAACAATAGCATTCAATTTAACAGAAGATTCTAACATTGAACTTTCTGTGTATAACATTAAAGGGCAAATGGTTAAACAACTTGTAAGAGATCAGCTTTCTATGGGTAAACATACGGTAGTTTGGAACGGAACTAACCAAAATAATCAGCCTGTAACTTCTGGGATCTATCTTTACAAATTAAAAGCCAATGGACGTTATACAAACACAAAAAAGATGATCTTACTTAAATAACCAAACTTTGCAAAGCTTATCTTTTAAGAATTACTTTAATTAAAGTTTTGCAAAGTTTTTGTTTATAGTTCTTGTTCCCCGTCACTCTGTGAATTCTTCTTGCAGAACCTCTTAACAACTCAACATTCCAACTATTAAGCAAAACAAGCTATTTTCTATTTGACATATAATTCTAATTAATTTACTTATTATTATTAATTAATATAAGTGAGAATAAAATGGCATTAAGTAGAAACATTGAAATAATTAGAGAAAAGATACATAAAGCTGCAGTTAAGGCAAATAGGAATCCTAAAGATATCAAGCTTCTTGCAGTAACAAAAACAAGAACAATTCAGGCAATTGAAGAAGCACTTTCTTATAACATTGAATTTATCGGTGAAAATAAAGTTCAGGAAGCTGAAGACAAAATACCAACCTTAATAGGTAAATTTAATGAATTCCATTTCATTGGTCATTTACAATCCAATAAAATTAATAAATTAATGAAGCTAAAACCAACTCTTATTCACTCAATAGATAAATTCTCAACAGCTAATAAATTGAATAACTACCTTAAACAAAATTCAATTACTCAGAATGTTTTAATTGAGGTAAATACATCTGGTGAAGAGAGTAAAAACGGCATTACACCAAAAGATACTGAGGAATTCATAAAAACAGTAAGCCAGTTAGAAAACGTTAAGATAAAAGGATTAATGACCATAAGCATGTTCACGCATGACGAGCAGATAATAAGAAGCTCTTTTAAAAAACTAAGAGAATTATTTACAGAAATAAACACACTGGAAATTCCCAATACAGAAATGGAATTCCTTTCTATGGGAATGACAAATGACTTTGAGATCGCCATTGAAGAAGGTGCTAATATTGTTCGCATCGGCACAGCAATTTTTGGTGCTAGAAATTATTAAAGGGGAGATAATATGTTATCGATAATTGCCTTTGCAGTTTTACTTATAATCTCATATTTACTTGGATGTTTATCAACAGCAAAAATACTTGCTAAAACATACAAAAGTATGAACGTATACAAGGTTGGAACCGGACACCCGGACACACAAAATATTTACAATAATATAGATAGAACACTCGGTATTTTTACTGGAATTGTTGATTTTGGTAAGATGTATTTCTATATCGTTCTACTTAGCTTCTTGCTTAACTATCCACCAATTACAGATATTATTGGAAATATTGGAACAAATAACCATTTGCTGGTCTTAGGATTTTTCATGATTATTGGGCACTGCCTACCTATTACTCATCGCTTTAAAGGTGGTCGAGGATTCTTTACTTATATCGGATTTATTCTCTACTTCGCTCCATATCCTATGATGATTATTACTGTTCTGGCAATAATACTTGTTATGGTTTTTAAGCAAATGCGCTTTGCTCAATATATGGTTGTTATGCTACCACCATTTGTTAATTTCTTTTTTGAAGATGATTCATCTTTTCTGGCAAAAATGTTCATTGCGGCTCTGTTAATGGGAATCATGAACTTTATAGTATCAAAAAAATTGGGTGAAATATAGTGTTTAGAATTAGAAATCACCTCATCCGGCTTCACAAACTCAGCCACCATCTCCTGCGTAGAGAAGGGGAAGAGAGACAATAGCTTTACCGTAACTTTATGGAGAGCAATTTGTAAGGTTCGTCAGGATGATAATAATTTTTCAAACTTGAATAAGGGGAAATTATGATAGAAAGAACAAAATTCAATGATGTTGAATTAGTTTCGTTTGGTAATGAAACCAAAGCTGAACGTAAACTACTAAAACAATTTGTAAATTATCATTGGGAACTCTATAAAAATGAACCTCAATATATCCCACTTTTAGATTACGAATATTTAGGCTTCAAATTAATAGGAATGACCGGATTCTTTGAGCCTAGAAATCTATTTTTTAAACATGCAGAAATGCGTTTTTTTATGGTTACAAAGAATGGGGAAGTGATTGGAAGGTGTAACGCATTTGCAAACTACAGGCATAACGAAAAATGGAATGATAAAGTCGGCTTTTTCGGGCAGTTTGAGTGCATTGAAGATGAAAATATTGCAAAAATTATAACCGATGCTGCAGTGAGTTTTTTAAAAAACTTGGGAATGGATACAATTCGAGGACCGCAAAACTTACCCGTAAATGATGCAACACCCGGGTTCCTAACAAAAGGATTCGATACAAGGCCTGTAATGTACTATCATTATAATAAACCATATTATTCTTCTCTTGTAGAAAAGTTAGGATTTAAACCGGTAAAAAATGTGCTCTCTTGGGAACAAGATCCTAGCCTTCCGATGGAAGATAAGCTGGAGAGATTGGGTCAGAAAATAATTGATAGATATAACGTCACAATCGAAGACTGGGGAGATCGTCCACTTGATATTCGAAAAAAGGAAATGCTTGAAATTTACAACGCAGCGTGGAATGATAATTACGGTTTTGTTCCATTTACACAGGAAGAATTCGATCAAATAATTGACGATATGATGCTGATAATGGACAAAAAATTATTCATCTTCCTGTATATAAAGGGAGAAGCTGCTGCTTTCTTTGGCGGTGTACCAAATGTTACGGAGAAACTTAGTAGAATTGGAAAGTTCCGCCACCTGGAGCTTATAAGGGCAATTAAGCTAATTTTGGGAGCTAAGCACACAAAAGGATTCCGTCTGGGTTATTTAGGTGTCAAACCAAAATTCCGGCGCCTTGGTTTAGATGGTGTAATGTTGTGGAAACAAAAGCAATATTCTAGCACTAAATACAAATATTGTGATATGGGCTGGGTTTTAGAAGATAATAAAATTGTTATAAAATTAATTGAGATGATAAAAGGTAAAGATAGTAAAACTTACACAATTTATGAAAAGGAGATTATTTAATATATGATTAAAATTGTAAAAGTTCAAAATAATAAAGATTTGCTTAAATTCATCAAATTCCCTTTTAGATTGTATAAAAATAATTCTAGCTGGGTTGCACCACTTATTACTGATCAAAAAACGTTTTTCAATCCCCAAAAAAATCCTTATTTTAAACATTCAAAAGCTCAACTTTTCCTTGCATACAAAGGTAAGGAAATTGTCGGCAGAATATCTGCTCAAACCAATACAAATCATAATAAAATCCATAAAGATAAAATTGGTTTCTTCGGTTTCTTTGAGAGTTATGATGACCAAGAAGTAGCAAATGCTTTATTTGATGCAGCACAAGAATGGATTAGGAATATGGGAATGGATACAATGCGTGGTCCTGCAAGTTTTTCTGTGAATGATGAATGCGGATTACTAATGGATGCATTTGATAAAAGCCCAATTGTTATGATGACGTACAATCCGGAATACTACATAAAATTATTTGATAATTATGGTTTTAAAAAATCGATGGATCTGCTTGCCTATAATGCAGAAGTAAAATCCCCACCAGAAAGATTGAAAAAACTCTCTGACAAAATTGAGAAGAGAGGACATTTCACTGTTAGAAATTTGAAAACCAAAAATAAGAAGAAACTACGTGAAGATATAGAAAAGATATTCACAATTTATGAAACAGCATGGTCAGATAACTGGGGTTATGTTCCAATGTCTGCTGACGAATTTGACCTGCTTGTAGATTCACTACTTCCAATTATTTTACCAGAACTTATCTTCATTGCAGAGATAGATGGAGAAGCTGTTGGTCTTTCGGTAACATTGCCAGACTACAATTATGTATTAAAGAAAATGAAAGGGAAAATGCTACCATTCGGCTGGTTGAAGTTCCTATTTTATAGAACTAAGATACCTAACTTAAGAGTTGTGATAATGGGAGTTTTAGACGAATATAAAGGACGTGGAATCGATGTTGTGATGTATTGTAAAAGTCATGAAGTTGCCCAGAGCCATAAGATACCATTTAAGGAAGCAGAATTCTCGTGGATATTAGAAAGCAATACAATGATGAATAAGATTGCCGGTACATTAGATGCGGAAGTTTACAAAACCTACAGAATGTTTGATAAACAAATTTGAGGAGTAATTATGATAAAAATTAAACCTATTATAAGTAAAAAAGAGTTGAAACAATTTATCATGCTTCCCTTTAAACTATACAAAGATGATCCTAATTGGGTAGCTCCTTTAATAATGGATCAGAAGACCTTTTTTAATCCAAAGAAGAACCCATATTATGAACATTCTGAAGTTCAATTATTCTTAGCACTAAAAGATGAAAAAGTAGTTGGAAGAATCTCTGCCCAAACAAATACTCAGCACAATAACTTTCACGAAGATAAGGTCGGTTTTTTTGGATTCTTTGAAAGCATAAATGATCAAATTGTTGCAGATGCACTTTTTACAGCAGCTTATGATTGGCTCAAGCAAAAGGGAATGGATACAATGCGCGGTCCTATGAATTTCTCTACAAATAATGAGTGCGGGTTATTGGTTGATGGTTTCAGTACACCACCGTTTATTCTGATGACACATAATCCTGATTGGTATAAGAAACTATATGAAAATTTTGGCCTTGCAAAAGAGATGGATCTGCTTGCCTATTTAATTCCAAAAAGACCAACTCCCGAAAGATTACAAAGGATTACAGAGAAATTGCAGAAAAGAGGTAGATTTACCGTTCGCGAGTTATCTTCCAAAAATAAAAAGGAATTAAGAAGAGACCTGCAAACCGTTTTTACCGTCTACACAAAAGCTTGGGAACGTAATTGGGGTTTTGTGCCAATGACCAAAAAAGAATTTGATCATGAAATTGATAGCGTGCTAGATGTTGTACGCCCGGAATTTTTCTATTTAGCTTTTGTAGATGATGAACCAGCTGGCTTTTATGTAGCTTTACCAGATTACAATCAAATACTTATTAAAATGAAAGGAAAATTATTTCCATTTGGAATTTTTCATGCACTTTTTGGGAAGGATAAAATAACAGCAATGCGCGTTGTTACAATGGGCGTAATTAAAAAATATCAGAATCGTGGAATTGATACGGTTTTTTATACTAAGAATTTCATGATAGCGAATGAACATAAAAAAATGAACATAGAAAATGCTGAAATGTCATGGATTTTAGAAACCAATACAATGATGAATCGCATTGCTACAAATCTTGGTGGATGGGTACATAAAACGTATAGGATCTGGGATAAGAAGATAAAGTAAAAGAATGAATATCCAATAACGAATGCAGAATATCCAATATCCAAGAAAAGTCGTTTGCTATTGCAAGCCGAATTTTTTCAACACGAAATGTACAAGTAGGAAGGAGAAAAGGATAAAAGAGTGAACGAAGAAAAGAAGAAGTATGATTTGCAGGAACGGTTTATTGATTATGCAGTTAGAATTATTAATCTATCTGAGCAATTACCTGAAACAAAAACCGGAAAACATATAGCATATCAAATGCTAAGGAGTGGAACTTCACCAGCAGCAAATTACGGTGAAGCTCAAAGTGCTGAATCGAGAGCTGATTTTATTCATAAATTGAAAATTTCGTTGAAAGAGTTAAGAGAATCTGAAGTATGGTTAAAAATTATAATTAAAGCAAAAATAATTCAACCTTCTACAACATTGAACGCATTAGTGCAAGAAACAGATGAGTTAATTTCTATTCTGTTCAAAAGCATTGATACTGCCAGAAAGAATAATGGACGCTAATAACATAAAACTTGATCATTGGACATTTCATGTTCAATATTGGAAATTAGTTTTTAATAAATTATGATCTCGTTTTTAAATTCAGGTATATTATTATTAAGTTCGGCTGTTATAGTTCCGATCTTGATATATTTGTTTGCAAAGAAAAAACCACATAAAGTTATTTTCAGCTCAATTAGGTTTATAAAAGAGAGCCAACAAAAACAAAAACGTAAGATCAACCTGAAGAACCTGCTTTTACTTCTAATAAGAATACTAATAATTTTATTCACAATATTAGCAATTGCGCGTCCTGCAATAAAAGCTGATTTTCTTAAAGAAGGAGATGCACACCCAAAAACGGCAATCGCTGTGATAGTAGATAATTCTTACAGTATGAACTACCTGGTTGATACGAAAACCGAGCTAGAGAAAGCAAAGGAAATAACAACTCAAATAAATACTATGATCAGCGAAAATGATAACACAATATTACTTTCATTAAACAGCAGTTGGAACGATATTCATGGTGGAATTAATATTGGAAAATTACACGACAAAGTGGTAGATGAGATAGAAATTTCTGCGCAGATAATGCCACTGGAAGATGTTCTAAAGATGGCAGAAGAAAAGCTTAGAGAGACGCATCTTCCTAATAAAGAAATCTATTTAATTACAGATATGCAAAAACAGGAACTAGATATTGAATTGGAGTTCCCAACCTTCTTCATCCCCACTTCATCGGCTGATGACAAAAATAATATAAGTTGTCAGAATGCAAACATAAGGCACGAGATAGTGAATAGAAGTATGCAGAAACAAATCGAATTCGAGGTTGTGAATCACTCAGAAGAACCACAGCAGGATGTGATCTTTGAGCTGTTTATTGATGGGAATACGACCGCACAGAAAGCTACCGACTTATTTTCTGAACAAAGAAAGAGAGTCTCGCTGCCACTTGAAATTGAAGACCCCGGCTGGCACAGTGGATATGCTTCTGTTAATAATGAGAGATTGATCTTTGATAACCGTAACTACTTCAGTTTTTATTTAGAGCCAAATCCTACTGTTGCACTTATTACAGATCTAAAGGTTATTCCTGCAGCATTGGAATCCATTTTACAGATATACACTAATAATATCTCTTTGATTGGTGATGAAAACATCAATTATGAAAGCTTGCTAAATTTTGAGAATATTATAATTTATAGGAAGCGAATTCTCTCTGACAGGCTACAAATTATCTTGAAAAAATTAAAAGAAAATAGACATAAAATTCTATTTATTGCTAATGAAAATTTATCGGAAATTCAACAAGAATTTGTATCTGAATACTTTAATTGCGAGTTCCTAAAATATAATGATAAAAGTAAGAATTTGGATATGATTAATAAATTTCACCCTGTTACGAAACTAATAAAAGATATGAATAATATTGAGATCAGGGACTTTTGGGAAGTGAGAAGTAATTCTAATATTCTGCTCAGATCCAAAGAGTTTCCTGTAGCTTTAGAGCAGAATAATTCTATTCTCTGGCTTTTTGATATACAAAGTTTACAGAGCCCATTTCTACTCGATCCGGTCTTCCCCATTTTTGCATATAATAGCCTGCAATTTGCGAGTGGTCATAAAAGCTACTCATACAAAGTTGGTAACAGAATAGATCTGAATTCACCTGATTTGATGCTTCCGGATGGCAACATGATAACAACAAAGAAAGCTTTTTATTCACCAACAACACCTGGAATTTATGTAAATAATGATAATGCAATAGCTGTTAATTTGGATTATGTTGAAAGTAATTTTATCAGATGGGAAAACTTGAAGGTTAATAATCTCTATTTGCTTAATGATGATTGGGAAGACAAAATCTTACAATCCCGCTATGGTTTTGAATTATGGAAGTTTCTCCTAATCGCAGCTCTGTTACTTTACGTTTTAGAGATGTTGATAGTTAAAGGTGAAGAGAGGAAGAAGGGTTAAGGAGTTCGGGGTGAACGTGTTTCGAGTTGTGAGTTATCCCATAACTCTACAGTAATTCAAATTAAACCTTTTTAAACATCTTAACTACTAAATTATTTTCCAATTGACAGTTAACAATTAAATTTTCAAATTCGATTTTGCAAATAGAAAAAAGCAAAATACAGACAATAATTATTAATTTATGGAATTTAAGGATTTATGAAGCAAGCTAAAAATGAGAGCAAACTATAATGAATGAGATCATACTGAAATACAAAAGAGCAATGAAGTTACATGATTATAATGAAGCTACAATTACAAGCTACCGGCAACATTTCCAGCAATTCTTAAGATACTTCCATAATACAATGCCAGAAGAGATTCCACTCGATGACGTAAGACAATATATATTATATTTGGTTGAGAAGAAGAAGCTTTCTGCAACTGCACAAAATCAATCTATAAGTTCCATAAAATTCTATTTCAATAATATCATACATAAACCTATTGATGACTTTTATCTTCCAAGACCACGCAGACCTAAAACTATTCCTAAAATACTTAATGAAGATGAAGTTAGTAAGATATTAAAAAGCATTGATAATTTAAGAAATAGGAGCATGATATTCCTTTTGTACTCGGCAGGACTATCTCTTAGCGAATTGGTTTATTTAAGAACAACAGATATTGATTCTGACAATATGAAGATCTTTGTAAGAAGTGCTAAAGGCGATAAAGACAGGTATGTTGTTCTATCGGAAAAAGTTCTGAAGTTATTACGTAACTATTACAAAATTCACAAGCCAAAAGAATGGCTATTTGAGAGCAGCCCTGGAAGACGGTATGTAAAGAGAAATATTCAGAAAGCTTTGCAGATAGCAGTTAAGAAAAGCGGGGTCACCAAGCCGGCAACGCTTTCTATTCTTAAAAATTCTTTTGCTGTTCATTTGTTGGAAAAAGGTGTTGATATCCGGTATATTCAGCAGATGCTTGGGCATAAACATTCTAAAACTACTATGAAATATCTGCG
>JABIME010000222.1 GCA_018654125.1 Candidatus Cloacimonadota bacterium | reverse complement strand
ATCGGGTGACATTGGATATTGCCCAC
The DNA here is from genome assembly GCA_018654125.1 of Candidatus Cloacimonadota bacterium. The sequence continues at coordinate 2,486 of JABIME010000222.1, read as the reverse complement.
GCCAGGTTCTGCGAACTTTTAAATTGGCAAGACGAGGATACAGATCAACCATCCTCTTTGCAACTTGAGGTAAAAAATCAGATGTTGAATCGCTATCTGTTCCAATAATGGAAGGAGATGGTGTAATGCAGAAGATAACCTGTCCTTCATTATTCTGATAAAAATAGTAGTTAGCTGAACCTTCCGTAGGACGCATATCAACAACCATTGGTTCAAAAAATCTCTCTACCGGTTCAGTTATCGCCCCTTCATGACTGTCGGGAATTACAGGTAGATCTATTCCTATCATTTCTCCGATCTCTTTGGCATTATTACCTGATGCATTGATAATTGTACCAGCAGAATATTTGCCTTTATCGGTTATTATTTGTGAAATTTTATTGTCTGTCAGTTCAATGTTAATAACATTTTCATTAAACTTGTATTCTGCACCAAACTCTAAGCTTTTAAAATAGAATGCATTCAGAGCAAGAAGTGGAGAAGCTGAACCATCATCTGGAGAATATGTTGATCCACGAAGACCTTCTGTATTGATTCCCGGAACAAGTTCTTCATATTCTTGCGGTGAGATCCATTCTATATTTAATCCAAAAGAATGCTGGATATTCATTAAGTCTTTTAGTTTTTTTTCGTCTTCAATATTATAAGCAGGAAAGCTATAACCATTAGAGATCCAACCAATATCATCATCATGTTTTTCTTTCCAACCAGAAAAAATTTCAATACTTCTTTGAGATACTTTTATCTTCCCAAAATCGGAATGAGTAGCACGTATTCCACCAATTGCTTTTTTATTATTATCCTGTCCTGCAGATCGTTTAGAATCGATCACCAGAACTTTCAATTTCTTTTCTGATAGTGCTAATGCAGTAGGAACTCCAACCGAGCCGGCTCCAATAATAATCACATCATAATTTTTCATTTTGTACCTCCATCCGCAAATTTGCCCAGAGGTACTTCCACAAAGATCGGTCTTCTTGTATTTGGTTCAACTTCATCTAAAGCAACACCCTCTTGCCTGAATAATTGCTTGATCAAATTATCGCAACTTTTCGCTCCGCAAGGGCCCATCCCTGCACGAGTTATCGCTTTTATCTGATTCATATCGGTAATTCCTTTTTTTATGAGATCCCGAATTTCTTTTGCTGTAACTCTCTCGCACAAACAAACCATCTCTTCATCTGAAATATGCTTAATTTCGGTCTCTTTTTGTTGGGAAGTTTCTGCATTCTGAATCTGGAAAGAAACTATCTTTTTCGCTATATTTCTGGGTGCTTTTAGCTTAATAAGTTGAGTTCTATTATTTGCTTTTACATCAAGAACCTGAGTTACCGAGAATGTATCGAGTTCCAATCCATCAATATCCACACAAATAATATCATCATCAATTTCTATTTTATGATTTGAGACTTCATAAGGAAGTGAAACTGTTGGAAATTCTGCATCTTTTCTATAATCAACAAGCGTAATCGCCAATCCCGGACAGATAGTTACACATTTTCCACAGCCAATACATTTACCATCATAAACCGGTAGATCCATTATCGGGTCTCCCTTCATAAAGATAGAATTTGTAGGACAAACCGTACTGCAAGGATTACATGGAATTTCTTGTAAACAATGAATGATCGGAAAAATTCCTTCTTCATTATCAGATAATTTGTATTCAGAAATACTACCTGCTTCTTTTTTTAAGATCTCAGCTTTTTCAAACCAACTTTGTGGAATATTTTCAACACTCGGATCAATTTCTTTGGCAATTTTAAGTCCTGCAATTTTTCCATTGAACATTGCAGAAGAAGCTTCTGCAATTTCTTTTGCATCACCGGCAGAGATCACTCTAATTCCAGCTGTCTCAGCTTCATCAGTAAATTCATTTACGCTTTCAAGTCCCACAGCTATTAGAAGTGTATCACATTCATATGTCTTTTCAGTTCCCTTTACCGGATTAAATTTTTTATCTATCTGAGTTATTGTAACCGATTCGATTGTCTCTTGACCATTTGCCTGCAGAACAGAATGGGATGTGTAAATTGGAACACCAAGCCGTGCCAGTTTGTCAGCATGAACTTTATATCCACCACATTTAGGCATCGCTTCCACTAGACCAACAACTTCAATTCCAGCTTGAAGAGCGTGATAACCTGCAATCAGCCCTACGTTCCCACCACCAACAATAAACAGTCTTTCAGTTGGTCGCACAAGATCACGATTAACCAAAGTTTGGAATGCTCCTGCTCCATAAATTCCAGCAAGTGAATTACCTTTGAAACATAGAAATTTTTCTCTGGCACCAGCTGTATTTAAAATGATCTTCGGTTTTACTAATTTATAAACATCATTATTTAGAATTCCAACCTTTTTATCTTTGTAAACATATAATGCAATGCTATTTATCCAAATATCAATATTGCTATTTTTCATTAACTTTTTGAGCCAGCATTTTTCCAATATCGTTACCTCTTGTTCCCGCAAAAGAATCTTCT
>JABIME010000221.1 GCA_018654125.1 Candidatus Cloacimonadota bacterium | reverse complement strand
GCTGTCTAGTAGTTTGAGGTTTAGGTGATGTTATCGAGAGTTTTTCACCTAATAATTTATTCATTAAAGTTGATTTGCCAACATTTGGTTTTCCAACGATCGAGACAAATCCAGCGCGATAATTAATATTCATATGCCACCTTTAATTTTACATATGTTATAGATGAGGATTTCTAAAATTATCTCATCTTTTAAGTTTAATGATTTTGCGTCTATATCCGCTTGAAGAAGTAATGAAAATAATTCTCTGATTGCTTTCTTAGAGTAATTCTTAGCAAATGTAATATAATCTTTTCTATATTTAAAAAATACTTCATGAAGATAGCGGTTCTCAATCTCCGAATTGCTGAGATTCTTTTTTTGTAAGGCTTTTACACGCCATAGAGTTCTAAAAAAAGTGGAAAGCATAATAATTACGAAAACTGCTGATTCATTATTTGAGATCATATTTTCTAATATTGTTAATGAACTTTTTAAATTTCGTTTTCCGATCTCATTCTGAAGGTCAAATACTTTATTTGTTCTAGATTTACCTACAGTCTCTTTTATGTCTTCAATTGTAATACTTCCCTTCCCTTTTGTATAGATTATCAGTTTTTCTAATTCATTAGCAGCTAATTGATAATCTAATTCAATACTTCTTGTAAAAAGTTCTTTTGAATCATTATCCATGATTATTTTTCTTTTTCTGGTTTCAACATTCAACCATTTTAGAACATCAAAAGAACTATAAGGAGAACGACAAATAATTTTTACAGCTTTGTCTGAGATCATCTTGTTAGCTTTTGTCCGTTCATCTATCTTATCAGCTGTTAAAACTAGAATTGTTGATGGAACAGGATTTTGAACATACTCTGCAATTAACATTTTATCAGAAGTTTTCATTGTATCAAAATTTTTTAAAACAACAAGTCTATATGTAGCCATAAACGGCATCATTTCCATCTGTTCTAGAGCATTTGCAGCAGAGCTTGAGTCAGCATGAAGTATTATGAAATCAAAATCTTCTGAACCAGGCATTTTAAATCTATTAGAAATTTCCGTAAGCACAATGTCTTTAAGATAATTTTCCGGTCCAAAAACATAATAAACAGATTGCGGTTTTTGATCAGAGAATTTCTTTAAGAATTCAAAATGAGGGATGCTTTGAGGTTTTGGCATATCAATATTTCAAATAAAGAATTAATGTTATTATGGCAATTAGCCAGCAATAAATGGCAAAATATTTCAATTTTTGTTTCTTTACAATTGTAATTAGGAATGAAATTACAGCATAGCCAGAAATGAATGCAGCAAATGTACCGAGTATGTAAGAGACCCAAAGAGATCGATCAAGGTTTAGTATACTTGAGAACTTATGAATATTTGCTCCCAATATTGCCGGGATAGAAAGAATGAACGAAAATCTGGCAGCTTCTTCTCTGTCTAATCCTGCAAATATTCCAACCGTGATAGTAGTTCCTGATCGAGAAATACCAGGAAGTATAGCAAATGCTTGAACCAACCCGATAAGGATTGATTTTTTAACTCCAAGTTGATATGTTTTTATTCCACTTGGTTCAATTTTGTCAGAAATATAAAGTATAAAACCTGTTATTATAAGCATGAAACTAGGAATATATAACGATGAAAATGCTTTTGTGAGTGGCTCTTCAAAGTATAATCCAAGAATACCGGTAACAGTTGTTGCTACCAATAAATAGAAGATTGTATTTCTATTTCTTGTATGAATTGTCTCTTTATTCTTGAAAAGGAATAACGATTTAAGTAAGGAAGAAATATCTTTGTGAAAGTAGAGTAATACAGCAAACAAAGAGCCAAGATGAAGAATTATTTCAAAACTAATATCAGGATTATTAAATTTTAAATAGTGCTCTGCAAGAACAAGATGTCCAGAACTGCTGATAGGCAGAAATTCTGTTAATCCTTGAATTATTCCCAATAATACAGCTTTGAAAATTTCCATTTCTACTCCTAAATTATCTCCGGTATATGAGATTTAAATAATTCAGATACCGGAACCAATTCAAAATCGAGCTTGTTGATCTCTTTTATAAATTCTTTTAAGAACTCATATCTATCCTGTGTAGCACAATGAGTTATCACTAATATCTTATCTCGATCTTTGGAAAGATACTTTATTTGCTTTATTTTATTTGCAAGTGTTTTCTCTGTTATTCTTGGCGTATCCAGAAAGATCTGATTCACACATGTAGGTATCATCATCTTCTTAGCAACATCATATGCTAGAGAAGATTGGGAAGTTCGACTATCTACAAAATAAAGATCGTGATCTTTTAAAACCTGCAAAACACTTCTCATTACTTTTTCATCGGTTGTAGCAAAAGATCCCATATGATTATTTGCACCAACGCATAATGGGAATTGCTTTATATAATTTTCCATTCGACGTTTTATCTCTTTCTCAGAGAGATGCACGTATATAGCATTAGCTCCCGGATTGTCCCTAGGATAACTAATAGGTTCCATGGGAATATGGATCATTGTCTCATGACCTGTTTCAGCTGCTTTATTCATAACGTGTTTAGAGAATTTTTGATCTGGAAGGATAGCGAAAGTCACATTACTATCTAAGCTGCAAAAATCATCTAAAAGCTTGTTATTCCTTATGCCAAAATCGTCCACAACTATTGCCAGTTGAGTTTTATTTTTTCCTAAATTTTGTGGTTTCGTGTAATATAGTGAAACAAAATATTTTTGGGAATCATTTGGGTCTTCAATTTCTAATACTTGTTTATTGCCATTGTTTTTTTCTGTTCCACTTATTATCCTTCCATTAATTAGTTCAACCTGACCGCTAACAATGATATTGGCATAATTTAAGTCCATTTCCGAACTATCAATCCCAATTGAAATGTATATAGCATCATCGCCAATATGGTTTTTGTAATTATCCTCAGTTACTCCTAACAAAAGTTTCGAATGCACTATCGCATCAAGCACAGAGATTTCGGTGCGTTTTTGCTTAATAGAGATCTTTTCTCTCTTTTGTTGAGGGTCTGAAACAAGATTTTTTATTTTATCGTAGTTAAATAAAACTAGTAGTAACACAAAACCCATGAATAATAAAATATAGATATTATTGTTATCAAATAATTTGTTTTTAATGTTCTTTCTTTTTCCCATGATTCTCCTTCTCAATATGTTGTCTATTTAACAAAGGAATTTGAGTCAAGAAAATAATTAGTGAGGTTAAAATATCTTATAATACAAAAAAGGAAACAAAAAAAGCTGTTCGATTTCTCGAACAGCTTTATAAATATATGGTGGGCGCGGAGGGACTTGAACCCCCGACCACCTGCTTGTAAGGCAGGCGCTCTCCCAACTGAGCTACACGCCCAAAATTATGAAGAATAAAATTAAATGGTGGGCGCGGAGGGACTTGAACCCCCGACCACCTGCTTGTAAGGCAGGCGCTCTCCCAACTGAGCTACACGCCCATTTAATGATTTCACATTTTATTAGTTTATAAAAAACTGGTCGGGGCGAGAGGATTCGAACCTCCGACTCCTGGTTCCCAAAACCAGTGCGCTAACCGGACTGCGCTACGCCCCGACGACGACCGCAACAAAAAAAATCCGGCTCTATAGCGTCAAGATTTTTCTATATGTTCTGATAATAATTTTTCTTGTATTGTTGTATACTTACTTCTCATGAATGATTTGGGTGGTTATAAATAATAATTTAGTCGTGTTTTTCTTTTTAATTCCACTTCCAGAATATAAATGAATAAAATTTGACTTAATAATGGGTGTTAAAAAAAATGTTCTCATTAATGAAGATAAAATTATCTTTGGATATCAGAAAATGATAAAAACTAAAAATGACTTCAATATCAATTTGTACGGAAATGGGGAAGCTTCAAAAAAAATAATCAATAAATTATCAGGGCTTTTTGTAATTAAAGAAAAAAAGTTATTGACAAATGGGTTTATGGTGTACCACTGGACCCATACAGTAAAGCAGAATGAGGTAAAATGAAGTTTGATGAAAGTACTCCAATCTATCTACAGATAAAAGGTGAGATAGAAAAAGGTGCTCAAAAGAAATTAAAAGCTAAAACCTATGATGAATTCATAGAAGCAGACCTGAGAAACTTAATATCCAAAAGCAGATCATTTGGTGTTTCCAAACTAGATATAGTAGAATTAAGTGAAATAAGATGATTATAAGAAGGAAGAAAAAATGAAAAAATTAATGTTATATTGCGTTATGATGTTAGTCATTACGAGTTCTTTCGCAGTTACCGTAAGTGGCTTCGTACTTGATAAGACTAATGGAGAACGTATTGCCTATTCATCGGTAATTGTTGCAGGAACAAATATGGGATCACTAACTAACAAAGAAGGTTACTTTGTGATAAATAATGTCCTTGCAGGTAAAGTGGAATTCTATATTACTCACACAGCTTATAAACCCACAAAAGTTATTAAAATGTTTGAAAATCCAGATGCTGAGATCTTCTTCAGGGTTGAATTAGATAAATCTTTGATCTCGGTTGAAGGAATGGAAGTGAATGCAGAGAAATACGATCTAGATATAAATAGTCGCGAGTTAAAGGTAAGTAACGTATTAAGAATAACAGAAGACCTGAACAGCATACCTTCTATCGCAGATGCAGACGTGTTCAGAGCTTTACAGGTTCTGCCTGGAGTTTCAGCTATGTCCGATTTTTCCAGCGGGTTGTATGTTCGCGGTGGAAGTCCGGATCAGAATTTGATCCTGCTGGATGAAACAGACGTTTATAATCCAAGTCATTTCGGTGGAATTTTCAGCACATTCAATACTGACGCTATTGAAAACGTAGAACTAATGAAAGGTGGTTTTCCGGCTAAGTATGGCGGTCGTTTATCATCTGTGCTGGATGTTACGAATTTAGATGGAAATAGAAAATATCACCAAGGTGTTGCCAGACTCAGTCTTGTCAGTGCAAGTTCTACCCTGCAGGGTCCCTGGGCAAAGGGTTCTTATATGGTTTCATTTCGACGAACATATATTGATTTGCTGGCAAAACTGGCAAACATAGATATCCCTGATTATTATTTTTATGATGGTCATGCAAAACTAACCTGGGATATGAGCGAAAAAGATAAAATAACAACAAGCTGCTATTTCGGACAAGATAATTTGAGCATGGATTTTGGAATGAAAATGAGTTTAGATTGGGGAAATGAAACTATTACAAGTCAATGGGTTCATATTTTTAATCCTCAACTTTTCTCACGTTTTGTTCTTTCACGAAGTCATTTTGATTTTAATTTTAAATTACTTGCAGAGAGCGACCAAGAGTTTATGCAAGGAAATGATATCATCGATTACACAATCAAAAATTTGTTCAGCTATATGCCAAGTGACGTTCATAATATCGATTTTGGTTATGAACTCAAATATCTTGATGTTAATTTCTTCGTAGAAACTACTACAGATTTTGATCCAAATCAACTTCCTGACATTGAAGTTCCTTCCATCATTTCGTCTGTTTACATTCAAGATAGCTGGAAGCTTAATGATTATTGGACTATCCAGCCAGGAATCAGATTGGCTTATGCTCGAGCAACTAGTGATTATCTGCCGGATAAACCTACAGCAGACTATTTCCGGGCATCACCTCGTTTCTCTATTCGACGAAAGCTAAATAACCTTAGTAATATTTATTTCAATTATGGAAGATATTATCAATTCCTTACTTCTATGGATGCCGGTGATTCTCCTATGGGACTTTGGTTTCCTATCGATGAAAGTGTAGAACCCGGAAGTTCTGATCATTACATACTAGGTTATAAAACTCAAGTTGCAGAAGATTTTGCTTTAGATATTGAAGGATTCTATAAAACTTATGACAACCTTGTTGCAGCCAGACCTGAAACAGATTATGAATGGAATAATGAAACGGGAGTTCTGGCTGATGTTTACAATCAGGGAAAAGGTTATTCTTATGGAGCAGATATCATGTTCCGAACTGACTGGATGGGAATTGATGGATTCATTGGTTATGGGTTCAGCGTGACGAAAAAGAAAATATCAGAATTAAACATCAATCCTGCAACCGGTGAGGAGGAGTGGTATTTCCCTGAGTATGACAGATCACATCAGCTTAATATTGTGGAATCATTCAATATCACTGAAATTAGAGGAAGAAGAACATGGGGACCGGATCTAATAATCGGTACAACCTATTCGTTTGGTTCAGGACAGCCAACTCCAATACCTGAAATGCTTTACTTTAATGGAGATGATCTGACTATCATGTATAGTTATTTCGATGCAGAACGTCTTCCCTTCTATTCTCGTTTTGATATCAGTATGAAAGTAAAATGGCAGTTTAAGAAATGGAGCCTTGAACCATATTTACAGATAATAAATTTATTTAAGCATGAGAATGTTTGGACACGTTCCTACCAGCCATCCATAAATGAAGATGAAACCTTGAGCATCGAAAGTAATGACTCAACGATGTTCCCCCAGATCCCGTTTATCGGCGTGAATATAGAATGGTAATAAGGAGAATATCATGAGAAAATATATAATTTTAATTTGTGCTGCATTACTGGTAACTTCCTGTATAGATTTTACAGCACCTGAACGATTCACAGAACAGAGTTACTTTCTTACTGGAATTTTAAAAGCAGGGAAAACTGTGGATTTTGAAGATCCTGTAATAGTTGGTAAAACAACGTCAGTAGAAGACGTATCTTTTGGAGATTTTTTCATTAATGGAGCAGAAGTTACATTATTCGAAATGGATAATACAGGGACTATATTAGATTCTATCAATCTTTCCTGTATTCCGATTCCATTATTGGAAGACACTTTGTTTATATATGTTGATATAAATGCATACTTACTTATTAAACCAGAATTGACTTATAGAATTGAAGCCAAAATTGACACTACAGATATATTATGGGCAGAAACAACTGTTCCAAAAACGATCTCAGTACAGCCGGATCCTGGTTATACAGCCGATCCAACCATTTCAGGATGGCCCGAAATGATTTTTGGAGATATTGATCTGGAACATCCAATTATGATTGAAACACAGGATAATAACACTTTTAATTTGCATTGTGAATTCTATTGTCTGGAAGATTGGGATGATGCTGAATATATTTTTGCAATGGAAGAGGACACTTATCCTGAAGATCCGGAAGAATATGAATCTGAAGCTGATGGCTCTCCCAGAAGAACTTCAACTTTTTATATCTTTCAGCCATCAGATAATTTGATCAATTTCAGTTTTTATCAATATGCATTTAATTTTTATGGAAGATATGAAGTTAATGTGAGCTCGATCGATGATAATTTTTTAAACTATCTATATAAACCAGAAGGTTATAATCATGGTGGAATAAT
>JABIME010000220.1 GCA_018654125.1 Candidatus Cloacimonadota bacterium | reverse complement strand
TTTAAGTCATCAGGATTATTATTGAAACTTTCACTAATTTCTTTTAATCTTGATATAAGTTTATCTAATTCATCGAACTTTTTTGTTCTATGCATAATTGTTTCATATTCTTTAGTGTCCAGTTCCTTAACAGCCTGTAAATTCTCAATAACGTCTCGTACTTCTTTGTCTGTGTTTTTCATACGTAACCCCTTTAGTCTATATTTCGGTGCATAACATCGTGTCAGCGGAACGCCGAACACGTGAAACATTACAAGCAACAAAAACTTACAAAGGAGGAATTGATATGAAAGGAACATAACTTTTCGTCGATAGTTTCTCAAAGGTCCCGATATAAATATGCTGAAAATCATAAGACAATCGTTAAAAAATTAAATTCTTGCATAAAGAGATTTGAAAAAACAAAAAGGAAAGTAGCTTTTCTAGGAGGAAAAGATGAAAATTACAATATTTGTGTTGTTTTGTTTATTTTTTACATTTAATATCTATTCTGAGGAAGTGATGTCAACGTTTTGGATTAATGCTGATTCATTAACTGGATCTTCTATTAATGTACCTTTTGAAAGCTCACGGGATGAATTAGTAAACACATATAGTTTTTTTAATGAGAATGGTGGTATATATCCTACAGATATTGCTTATGCACAAAACAATGAAATTTTTGTTTATGGTCAAAGAGCTATAAAAGTGTTCGATGCTACTTCAAATGCTCTATTAGATGAAATTGATATTTCTGCCTTCGGACATCTTCAAATAACTAACTGTAAATTTATTGGTAATAGATTTCATGATTATAGAATGTTATACACAAACGATAGAATATTCTGTGTAACTGAAGGATTAGAATTGCTTATGATTGATGCAAATACACATGCAATTATTGATGTGCAACCAAGACCTAATTGTATTGGAGAATCTGAGAAGATTGCTAATATGATTCTAAAGCACAATATTTCTGATAATAGATTATACTGGATTATTAATGAATATGATAATGACAGCTTTTTTAATGGTGAAGATTCAGGAGGTAATGTAGCAATCTACGAAATTATAAGTAATTCTAATTTGAATTTATTAGAACAAATTACTTACTCGGGTTATATTGAACAACCTGAAGAGAATTTTATACGTGATATTGAGTTTGATCCAATTAGTAGTCATTTTTATGTTTCTGTAAATCATGAAATCAAGAAATATAATAGTAATACTTTTAATGAAGTTGATTCATTTCAAACAATTCATTATGCTGGTTTACTAGAAATTGTCAATGATGGAAGTATTCATAAATTGATTTGTTCACCTAATTATGATGTAGACATTACTCAAAATGCTTATATCAACATAATTGATTTAGATACTAATAATTATTTAAGTTTAAACACTAATTTTCCACATACATATGCAACTTGCATTGATTACGCAAATCAAAGAATATATATTGCATCTAGATCCGAAGTGGATTATTTTGTTATGTCTTTAGATTATGTAAATAACACATTGAACGAATCATTTTATGAACTTAATCATGGGACATATCAATATGAACTCTTATATATAGAATCAACAGAGAACCTATTTATTTGTACTAGTTCAGGTGTAGAAATTGTTGATTGCTACAACATATCACCAATTATGATAAATGAATATCATGATAATAATAGTCGTTATAATATCGAAAATGGTAATAATAAAATCTGGATTGTAAATTTAGAAGGTTGTACATTTGAAGAATATGATCTGAATGGAACGATGAATAATTCAGTACATATAGGCGAAGAAGCATATAAAGGAATTGTAAGTGAACAAACAGATCAAATATTTTTATTCAAATTTCTTGGTGAAAGATTATCCATTTTTAACATCTCATCTCAAACAATGGAATTCTTCGAGTTGCCAGGTAAAATTATTGAATTAACGATTGATGACGAGAATAATGAACTATATGTTTTATGTAATATAGGATGTAGTTCAGGTGATATTATATGCTACAGTTTACCAAATATGATACAAAATGGCATTTATGAGATGAATAACAATGGTCATTTTGGATTTTCTACCTTAATGACTGTACATTATTTTAATGGTTATCTTTATGCTGGAGGTCCTGAAGGTATAGACATCTGGGATCTTGGTCGTCCAAATAATCATATTAGTTTTTCAAATTACTATGCTTATGATTTTGTCACTGATTTCCAGAATCAAAGAGTCTTTGCAATATCAGGTTTTGTTAATTCAAACTTCGCTAATCCAGGTGGAAATAATATTCTAATTTTATCTGGTTTTGATGATCCAATAAGTTACCAAATACCTAACAATAGGAATGAATTTGCATTTGATATAGAAAATGAAAAAATCTATTTTGTTGGATTAGAAGGGAATAATGAATATCTGTATTCACTAGATATTTTGACTGGTCAATATACTCCAATATTTAATACAGAAAATGAATTATTAATGTATGTACAATATTCATATGAGCGGAATGAATTGTATGTAAGTTCAATAGATAAGTCTTTTGAATATTGCAAACTTTACATATTTGATTTAGAAGGAACTGTCTTGATAGATACTATTGACCTTCCTATGTTGAGCACTCAAATGTTCTTTAATGATTACAATAATAAATTATACGTCCTCAATCTACATGATTGGGCAGAAGACTTTGAAATGAATATGATTTCAGTTGAAGTAGAAAACAATAATACTCTTACAAGAATGCCATTAACGTTTAAAGAAAGACCCAAAGGTGGATCAAGGATAAATTTGTTTGGTTTAAAAGGTTGTAAAAGTATACTTCCGCATAATGATAGACTTTTTGTTGTTAGAGGTAATAATGTTCTACAAGAAATTGCATGTTTCCCAACAGAAACCAAAACTCTCTCCACCGGCTGGAATTGGGAATCCTTTCCACGACTTGAACGTGATGCAACTATCAATGAAGGTGAAGATATTATTCCTATCCTGGAAACAATTGAACCATTTAATGATGTTTCATTAATTGATTTTGTAACAAACGAACATAATCTAACATATAATATTAATAATAATCCTTTATGGCAACCATTTCAGAATTATGATATCCAAAGCACCTGGCTTTACAAAATGGATATAAATCCTGAGGCAGAGAGAATTTTAGAATTATATGGTTCCAGGATGCAAGAGGATTATGTGATCGAAGATACATTTGAATCAGGAGTTTATCACTGGTTTGGTTATTGGTTACCTGAAACTCTAAATATGGATGATGCATTTGGTGGGTTTTGGGATAGAGTACTAATAGTAAAAGCAGAAGAATGGACTTATTGGAGAGATAGTCAGCCAAGAGGTGATCCTACTAATCCTGAACCATTACCAAGTTCAAAGATTAGACCACTGGAATATGGTAAAGGATATATGGTTAAATTTGAAGAAGAAGTAGAGAACTTTCATTGGAATTATTCGGGGCTCAGTGTAGAGGGTTATGAACGACCTGTAAGTGAGAATTTTATTTATGAAGAAAAACCGGACTATGAAGTAATAGACGTAATAAATATACCGGAGATTGTGATAGAGATAGGGGTTTTTCAGGATTCCATATGTGTGGGAGCAGTAGTCATAGAAGACTCATGTGCTCAAATTCTTGTATATTCCGAAAGCGCTAATCGTGATCCACTTCCCTTTAATTTCGAAGTCGTTACAGGAAGAAGCAGCAATTCACCTATACTGAATTATGAAGTTCTTAATTTCAATACTGGTAAATTCGAAAAAGATTTGCTTATATCCGGCTGTCAGGAGTACTCAGTTGTTAAACTTGGTGAGCAGGGAGAACAGGAAGAGGAAATTCCAGTAATAACTAAACCAAAGCTTTATAGTAACTATCCAAACCCATTTAATCCAACAACAACAATTTCGTTCTCTGTGCCAAGAGAAGAAGATATTGAGCTTACAATCTATAACATCAAAGGGCAGAAAGTAAAAACACTTTATTCAGGTATAGCTGAAGAGGGAAAACACTCAATGATCTGGAATGGAAAAAACACAAACAATAAATCAGTTAGTTCAGGTATTTATTTCTACAAACTTAAAACTAACAATAAAGTACTAACCTGTAAAATGTTGATGATGAAGTAAATTGAATATTTGCAGGTGACGATTTTCTTTGTCACCTGCAAAATTGAATATTCCGTGTTCCACTTTAAAAGGGGTTTTTAAGGGGTTTTATGAAATTTAAGTTATTTATTTTATTCGTACTAATTAGTGTTTACTCATTGTTAAATTCCACTACCTGGCACATAAAACAAGACGGCACAGGTAACTTCACTACAATTCAAGAAGGGATAAACGCATCAGTTGATTCAGACACAATACTTGTTTATCCCGGAACTTATTTTGAAAATGTAAATTATAATGGAAAAAGTATTACTGTTGCCAGCCTTTTTCTTACAACCCAAAATGAAGATTATATCAACCAAACTATAATTGATGGAAACCAAAACGGAAGCTGTGTTAGAATGATATCAGGGGAAGACAGTACAACAGTTATTTGCGGTTTCACTATTTCAAATGGTAGTGGAACCTTACATGTTTATGATTATCTAGGAGGTGGTTTATATATAGTAAATTCTCAACCAACCATAAAGAAATGTATAATTAAAAATAATAATGCAAACGCCGGAGGTGGCATTTATTGTATAGGTTCTCAAATTGAGTTAGTAGGTGTATCAATTCATAATAATCATAGTTATGCATCCGGTGGTGGTATATTTTTGCATAATTCTGAAATTAATTTTAATAGTGAAATATTGTGTAATATATATTTGAATTATGCTTCTGGGGGTTGTGAGATATCTAAAACTTGGACTTGTCCACCTATGGAAGTTTATATTGATACGTTTACAGTTTTTGAACCTGATGGATATTTCATCAGTTCAACAAATTCTATTGGAGTTCCATTAAATGATGTAATATTAAATGCACAACATGCAAAATTTGAACCTGTAAATTCCGATCTATTTGTTTCTGTAGATGGAAATAACAGCAATAATGGGTTGACTCCTGATGAACCATTAGTAACTATCAATTATGCTCTTTCTCTTATTAAATCAGATAGTCTTCATCCTAATACAATTTTTCTTACTAATGGACATTATTCCAAAAGTATCAATAATCAATGTTTTCCATTAAATATGAGGGGATATATTTCACTTGAAGGTGAATCAATGGATAATACGATTTTAGATGCAGAAGAAGACTGTGCATTAATTTGGGATAGTTATAGTGAGTTGGATTATTCATTGAAAAACTTTACTCTCTCAAATGGTTTTCATAATATTACTTCTGCTATTTACTTAACCGCACTTCAAAAACAAAATAAATTTATTAATTTAGAGAATATTACTATAATGGATTGTCAAGGATACAATAAAAGTTTAAATTTGGTCTATATGAATCTTAATATTTCAAATTTGTTTTCCTATTCAAATTATAGTGCATGTTTAAGTTCTGTTAATTCCTATCAACCTGAACAAGAAGTAATAATCGAAAATATTTATATCAACGACAATCATCAATATGACCCAGGTAGTACATCTTCTGATGCACGTCCACAACTTTCTTTCGGCATGTTAGGTACAGATCCAATGAATGTAACTATAACCAATATGGAGTTAACAGAAAATATACAAATCCAGAGTGATTGGCAAGAATCATGTTCAGGTGTAAGTGTGGGAGACAATATTAACCTAAACTTAGTTAATTGTACAATTGGAAATAATTCAAGCCCAGGTGATGGTGGGGCAATAAATATCGGTCCTGCTGGGCAGAATTCTGTTATAAATGTTTATAATTCAATTCTCTATGGAGATAATCCCGGAGAGATTTATATTTTTAATGAGTTTTCCAGCAATCCATCCACAGTAAATATTCAAAACTCACTTGTTAATGGTGGTTATGAAGGTATTGAAAATGTTTATAGTTGGAATACAGTTAACTGGTTGGGAGACAACCTGGATACAATTCCGCAATGGACAGGAATAGGGGATTATCCGTATGCACTTGCTACAGATTCACCCTGTATAGATGCTGGCACATTAGATCTACCACCAGGAATTGAGCTACCGGAATTTGATCTTGCCGGTAATCCAAGAATTTATGGTGAAACAATTGATATGGGTGCTTATGAATATCAGGATTCAGTTTCAGTTCAGGAAGATATTGTTATCCCTATTACACAAACAAGAATCTCAAATTGTCCAAATCCATTTAATCCAACAACAACAATCAAACTTGATCTGGCAGAATCAGGTAAAATTGAACTGGCAATCTATAATATTAAAGGTCAAAAGGTTAAAACCTTAATGGATGCTTATTCTACAAAAGGACATTTTGAAATTGTTTGGCGAGGAGTAGATGATAACAAAAAGAAAGTATCAAGTGGTCAATATTTTATCAAACTTAAAGTGAATGAAAAAGAAAAAGCTGTGAATAAATGTATATTGTTGAAATAAAGACAGTAGTTTTCCTTTCTTTCTGTGAGATAGTTGCTTGTAACAAACAGCTCCTCGTAGAGCAAGAAGAAAATTGGAAGCAACGTGGCAGCTGCGAAACATTATGTGCAATAATCGTAATGTTTTTTCAATAGAAGTAATGGGAGGGTAGTTTGAAATTAAAATTTACTTTGTTATTATTAGTCCTTTTTTCCTCTGTGTTTAGTCAAATT
>JABIME010000219.1 GCA_018654125.1 Candidatus Cloacimonadota bacterium | reverse complement strand
AGCAATGTAATCAGTTTCTCCTTCACATTCCCAAAATGCTGCTTTTGTTCCCTTTTTGTAGGAAAGTGAATCGATCGTAACTTTTTTTGCAACCATGAAGCTGGAATAAAAACCAAGCCCGAAATGACCAATTATTGTAGACTGTTTGTCCTTGAATTTATCAACAAAATCCTCTGCTCCAGAGAATGCTATCTGATTTATATATTTCTTAATCTCAGAAGCTGTCATTCCAATTCCGTAATCTATAATCTGAATTGTTTTCTTCTTTTTATTTAGTTTGATCTCTATCTTTAGATCTACGCTCAAATCTGTATCAATAGCCTTACGTTTATTCATTGCGTCAATTGCATTTGAGATAATTTCTCTAAGGAAAATATCGTGCTCTGAGTATAACCACTTTTTTATTATTGGAAAGATATTTTCTGTGTGAATCGATAACTTACCAGTATTTTTTTCTGCCATTTCTATCTCCTTTACCTAAATTTATTTTCTTGAGATAATTTAATTCGAAGGGATTATTTGTCAAATAAAATTAGCACTCCCATTTTAGGAGTGCTATAAACAGTTGTTGCTTTTTATTAATCTAGTGTTACGATCTTAACGCTTTCTTCTTCATCGGTCTCAACAAATGAAACCTTAATGATCTCTTCGCCAGAAGTTGGAACATATCTCCCAACATAATCGGCATGTATTGGAAGCTCTTTATGTCCTCTATCAATAAGAACGCAAAGCTGGATCTCCTTGGGTCTGCCAATATCGAGAACCGCATCAATTGCTGCTCTAACTGTTCTGCCAGTATATAACACATCATCAATAAGTATTATTTTAGCATTTTCAACTTCAAAATCTATGTGAGAACCTTTATGAACAGGGTTTTCTGCAACTTTTGATAAATCATCACGATAAAGCGATATATCAATTACTCCTGTTTTTACATCTAATTTTTCAATTTCACTTAAATATTTGGAAAGTCTATCTGCCATAGGAACACCTCGACTCTTAATTCCAACAAGATAGACATCATCCATAGATTTATTATATTCAACGATCTCCAGTGCAATTCTTCTCATTGAGCGTTCAATTGCTTTTACATCCATAATTTTACTTTTTGTCTTCATAGGCTCCTCAATTTTTTAATTTTTTGAACTTTAATTTATACAAAACACC
Organism: Candidatus Cloacimonadota bacterium; assembly: GCA_018654125.1. The sequence goes on along the minus strand of JABIME010000219.1, from coordinate 3,415 downwards.
ATTTTCTTTTACAAGATCTGCATCGGCAGAAAGCTGTAAGATTAAAATTCTTATTAGTTCCATACCTGTTGATTCTGGATTTGTATAATCAATTCCATCTGGAAGGCCTTCTCCATTATTACTGATCTCAAGGTGGAAATAGTTATCTTTGCCTTCTTTCATATTAATTATGATCTCACCTTTCTTATTTCCATTAAACCCATGCTTTATAGAATTTGTTACTATTTCATTTATGAGTAATCCACAAGGAATTGCTGTATTTATATTTAGATAGATCTCTTTTATATTGATAATTGGAGTTATTCTAGAATGACTGATATGATAAGAGCTGAATATGTTTATTATTAATGACCTGACATATTGATTTATATCTACAACTGCAAGATCATCTGATAGATATAATTGCTCTTGAACTAGTGACATAGACATAACACGATTGTGCATATTTGTAAACATTCTTAATGATTCTTCATTTGTGGAAGATCTTGATTGGATATTTAAAATACTGGAGATGATCTGAAGATTATTCTTAACTCTATGATGAATTTCCTTAAGCATAACATCTTTTTCATTAAGAGATGATTCTAGCTTTTTCCCGATATCATTTCTTACCTCTATTTCATTTCGTAAGTTCTCATTTGTTTCTACAAGTTCTAGTGTTCTAACGGCTACCTGATCTTCCAATTCATCATTTGTTAAGCCAAGTATTTTGTTCAGTTTTTTCTTTTTATTGTAATTATAATACAAGAAAAGAGCGATCATTACAAGGATCAATAATAACAAAAACAATATAAATCTAAATGATTTATTTTTTTGCAGTTGAAGTTTGTATATCTGATTATTTTTTATAAGTATTTCTTTTTCACGTAATGTTTTTTCGATTGTGAAATTTGTTCTGTATTGAGTAATTTTTTCACTGGTTTCTTCATTAAAAAGTGAATCTCTAACACTTGAGCATTTAGTTTGAAACAAATATGCATTACTATAATCATTTATCTCTGCATATCTAATAGACATCAGTTCATATACGCTTTTTATAATATCACGGGCCTTGATCTCCTCAGCTATTTTTAAACTTTGTCCTAAATAATGATCAACATGTGCATAGTCCTTTTTTAAAAGGAATATATTCCCTAAATTTTTTGAAGTATTCGCATACCCGTATTTATCGCCAACTTTTTGTTTTAGAACGAGTGCTTTCTGATAATTATACAATGCTTCATCAATTTTTCCTTGCTCTTCAAAAACAACAGCAATATTGTTTAAGCTTATTGCTATTCGCTTCTCATCTTTTTTTTCTTCATTTATTTTTAAAGCTTCAGATAAATACCTTAATGCACTCTCATAGTCTTCTAAATTTAAATAGATATTCCCAATATTATTTAAAGTAGATTGTGTGCTTATTTTGCTCTTTCTTTTATACTCTAAAGATCGTTCATACATCTCCAAAGCTTTTTCATAGTCACTAATACGAACATAAATATTACCAAGATTATTCAAGGTTGAGTGAATTTTGGGATCATCTGTTTTTTCTCTAATACTTAATGAATTGAGGAAATTTCGCATAGATTCGTCATACATTCCTAAACGAAAATAGACACTTCCAAGATTATTGTAGGAGAATGATTGTCTCTTTTGATCATCCAAAGCAATAAACATCCCCAATGATCTCGTGTAGTAATCTAAAGCTTTAGAGAAATTTCCGGTAAACCAATGTATGTGACCAATATTATCATAAACATTTGCAATTTTTCTATCTAGCTTTAGTTTTCTATAGATATCTAGAGCTTGCTGATAAAATTCAAGAGCTTCATCATAATCATAGGTTATCCTAAAGTAATTTCCTATATTATTAAGAGCATATGCTCTTCCTTTTTCATCATTATTCTTCTTTGCTAGTTCAAGAGCTTGGGCTGCACAATCATAGCTGATCTCAGGATTTATCCGTATATAAAGCAAAGAAAGTTTGTTGAGAACTGTCATTCTCTCTTTACCATCAACATGGTTCAGAACTGCTTCTAAGCTATCAATTTTAGAAATTGAAAACAGCTTTGTAGAAAGGATTATCAATATTAGTAATAAGAGATACTTCTTCCTAAGCAACATTCCTCCTAAGAAATTATTCGTTAATTGCGAAGATCAGACTAAAAGCTACTCCTTCGTTTCTTTCAATTATTAATTCAGCTTCTAACTGCAATGTTAAAATATCTACCAAGCGCATACCAAAAGAGCTTAGATCGGTCATATCGAAATCTTTAGGTAAATCGATTCCATTGTTCCATACAGTCAGGTTCAATTTCCCATTATCAAGTTTATTCATTGATATCTTTATAAGACCCTGTTTATCATCTGGGAATCCATATTTCAATGCATTTGTTATCAACTCATTTATTATTAAACCGCATGGAATTGCAGTGGAAATATTCAAATTTATATCGTTGATATCTAACTCATAGTTGATTCTGTTCCCACTAATATTGAGAGAAGCAAATAAATTCTTTATAAGTGATTCAGTATAGTCCTTGAAACATATTCTAGAAAGATTATCTGATCTATAGAGTTTTTCATGGACAAGCGACATAGATTTAACACGATGCTGACAATTACGGAATAATTGAATAGCATATTCATCATCAACATATGATGCTTGTAATTTTAGCATACTAGATATTATCTGAAGATTATTTTTTACGCGATGATAGATTTCTTGAAGCATTACTTCTTTTTCACGAAGCTGAGATTTTATTTTCTTTTCAGCTTCCCGAATCTCAGTTATATCTACAAAGATCCCGATCGATCCAGTATAATCATCCTCATTAAATAATGGACTGGCCGTAATAGAAAGTAATCTCTTCATACCATCTTTTCTTTTAATCTGCAATTCATATTTTGAGCTTTGCCCTTTAATCCGTTTATCCGTTTCAATTTGCAAACGCTTAAAATCGTTCGCAGATACTAATTTTTTGAAATTCATTTTTGTCGTTTCATCTTCGGAATAACCAAGAATATCTCTAGCGGCTTTATTGGTAAAAGTAAAATTTTCCGATTCATCTGCTATTATAAGACCCTCTTCAATTGCTTCAACAAGGTATTTGTATTTTCCTTCGCTCTCTAGAATTCTGTGGTCTGCATTTCGTCGCTCCGTAATATCGGTAGCAGTTCCTAAAACCACTACTAAACCATCTATAATGGTTCGAGAATTAAATATCTCTATCCATCTTATCTCGCCCCGTTTAGTTAAAATCTTAAATTCATATTGTTGAACAACATCCTCACCTTTTATTCTATCAAAGCCCCTGCCCATAACCTTCTCTTTATCCTCAGGATGAACAATATCAAAGAATTTTTTAGTAAGGAGTTCTTCTTGTGAGTAACCTGTCATTGTTGATGTCGATGGATTCACATATGTGAATTT
>JABIME010000018.1 GCA_018654125.1 Candidatus Cloacimonadota bacterium | reverse complement strand
AGCTTCAAATTTTTTGTAAATTATTGAAACCAAATTCATATCTCTTAAAGTATTGGAATTTCGTTTTAATATTCTAATGTGTTAGCTTGATATCTAATCAAAGTTTCTAATCTTTATCGTATACTACAGTGAACAAATGGAAACTTTTATGAAATGCTGCAAAATTTATTTGACAAATTAACAGCATAATTTTTTATTGATAACGATTATCATTATCGAGGAGGAAATAATGATTCTTACAGAAGGTAAAAGAGCTTTGAATGAGTATATTGACCGAAAAGGAATGAGAAATTCTAGTTCAAGATCTGCTATTTTAGCTGAATTTCTAAAAGCAGAGAAACACCTTACTTCTGATGAACTTTACAAGATCATTTCAAACAAAATTCCAACAATCGGAATAGCAACAGTTTATAGATCTCTACATCTTTTTTGTGAATGCGGAATTGCCAGAGAATTGAAAATGGAAGATGGCATCAGCAGATATGAACCTATACTGGGACATGAGCATCACGATCATCTGGTTTGCACAAAATGCGGAAAATTCATTGAGATCATTGATTCAGAATTAGAAGAAATTCAAAGAAAGATAGCAAACCGGTACAGATTCAATATTCAAAATCATAAAATGGAACTTTACGGTTTGTGTTCTGATTGCAAGTAAAAAATTTTACAAATAAAATGATAATGATTATCATTATCCAAAAGGAGACGAAATGAGATATTTGATTATTCTCATCATTATGTTGATCTTTTTTCAAGTTAATGCTCAATCTGCGCTTGAAAAGGCAACATTTAACGGAAGATTTCATTACCTATTTCCCGTTATCAAGGAAGCAGGAAGTGAAGATTTTTCCAACAAAAAAGCTGAGTTTTATATTTCAGCAACCAACTTTTATACTGAGGTTGATGTCTATCCCGACAACCCTGTATCAGCCGATTTAGTTAAAATCGATCAAGCTTACATCAAGTTGGAGATTCATGATCAACAGCTGAAAATCGGGCTTATGGAATCTGGAATCGGAAAAATGAAATATTATTCTATCAATACACCGGTTGGAGTCATGGATAAAGAAGTTGAAGGTATGGGATTATTCTATAATTATAAGATTTTCAAACTGGGTAATTTTGGTAATTTTGGAGCAGATGAATCTAATAACAATGTGGATAGAGTTTTGTTTGCTGCTATCGATGTTAAAGAATATCTTCCAGTAAAAGCCGGATTATGGTATACAACCGATCCGCTTGAGAAAGAAAGCGACCTAGATGCAGCAATAGCATTCCATTATAATTTATTTAATGCGCTTGATTTAAATGCAAATCTTCGCAAAACATTGCTTAATAATATTACTTCTACTCCCGAATACTTTGCTGCAGGTATTTCTGCCAATTATGAAGTTATTGCTAATACAGATATTTACAGCTCATATTCATTGGGATTAAATGATGAAACAAGGGAAAACAATCTGGAAAATGATTTGATATTTGGTATTTCACACAAAATAGTAAAGGGTGTAAAAGTAGCACTGGAATATCAAAATTCACAAATCGATCAAGAAATGGTAAAAGACGATTTAAGTTTAGCTTTTGAAGTTAAATTTTAAGGAGAAATTATGTTAGCAAGTTTATTAATAACTTTTAGAGAAACGCTGGAAGCGGCATTGGTTGTAGGTATAGTTTTAGGATATCTTTCTAAAATAAATAAAAAAGAAATGTTTAAAAATGTATATTATGCTGTTGGAGCAGGAATTTTCGCCAGTATACTGGGGGCTGTGATATTCAATGTTTTATCTGGTGGCTTTGAAGGAAGAGCAGAAGAAATATTTGAAGGGATCACCATGTTGGCAGGAGCAGCCTTACTAACAACAATGATTATGTGGATCATAGGTAAATCAGATATAGCTGTAAAAATCACCAAGGATGTTGATAACTCGTTAGTTAAAAAAGGAGCAATTGGAATTTTCATGATCGTTTTCATGGCTATTCTTCGTGAAGGAATCGAGACAGTTATCTTCCTGAATGCTTCTGTATATGCTTCGGGAGAAAGTAGCTTGATAGGTGCTATTATAGGTATCTTGATAGCAATTGCACTTAGTTTTCTTTTATTCAAAGGCTTAATGAAGATTTCATTGAAGAAGTTTTTCTTAGTAACAAATATTTTACTTATACTTTTTGCTGCAGGATTGGTTGCACACGGTTTGCACGAATTGCAGGAAGCAAAATTATTTCCAGTCGTTATCGAACATATATGGGATGTAAATCCGGAGGTTGTGGTGGACGGTAGTTATCCTGCGCTTCATGAGAAGGGTGCTGTAGGGTCAATTTTTAAAGGTTTGTTTGGTTACAATGGTAATCCAACTTTGCTAGAAACAATTGCTTATTGGTTGTATCTGATCAGTATTATATTTATTTGGAAAAAGAAAAAAAAATAGATTCATAACTTCCAGCTACCGAATCATAATTCGGTAGCTGGAAAAATTTCTATTGGTTAAATAATAATGTACTTCCAGCAATAAATACTACACATTAAAGTATTAATTACTTTTTTATTATTATCATTATAATCTCTACATAATATTATCTTGTTATTAAATTATAATCTACTGGTTATGGATATAATAATCTAGAAAAATTATTAATAATTACTAAAACAGCATAATTATAATTGAGTCATAACAATATATTGGCTGATAGCTAAAAAAGAGGGCGTTGCCCTCCCCTAAGCAACACATTCTGACTTCAGAACATAGCTACCATCTATAAATTGATACTTCTGTAAACAATTGTTGCAAGCAAGGTGATCATTATTTATAATAGACTCTCTGACAAATAATAGAAAGGCTGAAAAGTAATATTTAGAGACATATTAAAGATTTAAAAAAGGATATATGATTGAATTACTTGATTGAAAGATTAAATCACTAACAATAATACTGCAAAAGTCACTATTAAGCGGCTTTAATAATGGTGGAGCATAGCGGGTTCGAACCGCTGACCTCATGACTGCCAGTCATGCGCTCTTATTCATATAAATTTTTATATATAGAGAAGTTATAACATTCTAAATATACTCTAAGGGACAGTTAAGGGACAAATAGAGACAAATTTTACTTATCCACTTGGGTGGAGCCAAGTGGACAATATCAGACCTTTTTTTTAAGAATCCAACTGATGAAATACTAGCTACATTTCATATGGTTGAGAGACTGTGACACTGTATTGGTTACTACTTGCTTATTGTAGCATAAGCAAGACCAAACAGACAAGGCGCTTGTTAGTTGTCATCAATCTTTAAACTTTTGAAACAACCCAAAAATTTTTCCTTTATTTCTTCTTTCTATTTGGACGCTGAGTAAGAGCAGATCCTGCAGCAGATTTGGCTTTTTTGCTGGAACTTTTCTTTGAGAGTACTTTCGATGCAGCAGAAGCTACTTTTCTTGATGTAACTTTGGCAGGTGCTTTTCTTTGAGAAAGGGCAGAGCCAGCAGCAGATTTAGCTTTCTTACTGGAACTTTTATTTGATAATACTTTTGAGGCTGCTGAAGCTACTCTTTTACTTGTTTGTTCTTTGTTCTTTGACATTTTTTCTCCTTTTTGTTAAAAATTAACATCGTGTAATGTTTCGCGTGTGCTGTGAAAATTTACTGACACGCTTGTTAAGTGAAATTTATATTTTACAGATAACAAGTAATCCTTTTATTGAAAATACAAATGCTCGATTAACACTTTTATTCCTATTCCAATTAAAACCAATCCACCAAATATTTCAGCATATTTTCCGAACTTCACTCCTAAAAATTTCCCTAAAGATAAACCAATAAATGAAATGATTAAAGTAACAACTCCAATAATTAAAATTGGTATTGTGATAGATGAAGTCATAAATGCAAAGCTAATTCCAACAGCAAAAGCATCAATACTT
>JABIME010000218.1 GCA_018654125.1 Candidatus Cloacimonadota bacterium | reverse complement strand
GTGATAACTCTAAACCTCCTATAGAATTTCCAATAGTGTACTCCCAAGTTGGAGTTGAAGAATTTGGTTCAAACATTTTTAAAATTGATCCATCACCAACAGCTAAGATCGAGCCATCTTCTAACATATCTATGGAATATCCAAAATCTAAATCACCTACAACGTGTTCCCAAAGTGGGGTTGCTGAATCGTGAAATAACGAAACTCTTTCATTATTTAAATGCCATTGTACAAATGTGTTTTCTAGGGTTGGAGCTACATTGATCATTCCAGCTATCGCTGTAGGATCTGAGGTTTGCCACAAGGTAGATACTCTGCTGTCTCGGCTAATGATCGAGGACTTTTTGATCACTAAATTAACTTGATCTGTTTGTTCATATTTTGTCTCTTCACCGCTAGATTCTTTGGTGATTGTTTGTTGCCAAACATTGGCAATTAAAACCTGTGCAATAAATACACATAAAATAAAAACTAATGCAAATTTTTTCATAAACTCTCCCTTTCTATTTTTTTGTTTCAAATTTAATAACTACCAGATAAGAAATTGCGAATTGTTGAAAATTCTGTCAAATAAAAAGCTGTCATGATACCCTTTGGTTAAGAAACAGACAATAGTGAAAAACAATTTGACAAAATATGACCATTGGTCAGTTGGTGACCCGAGGTTATTATATGGGTGTTATTGAAAGAAAAGAGAGAGAGAAAGAATTGCGCAGCGAGAGTATTATCGATGCTGCGGAAAGGATATTCTTTAATAAAGGCTTCGAGCATGCTACAATGAATGATGTTGCCGAAGAAGCTGAACTTTCTAAAGGTGCACTCTACCTCTATTTCCATAGTAAAAATGAACTTTGCATGGCTATCTTACAGCGCAGTCTTCTTATTTTGAAAGGAATATTTGAACTATTAAGAGACGACAATAATTACACAGGAATCGAGAAATTTCCTAAATTAGCAAAATTATTTATAAACTTTACAAAGAAATATCCAAATCATTATAATTCACTTTTGTCATATCGAGAACACAGAGAGAATTGCCCTGCGACAGGTAGCATAATAAAGAGTACGATAGAAGAAAATAGAAACATCAATAATATAATTTCAGATATTATAAAAGCAGGACAAGCAGACAAAACTATTAAGAAAGATATTGATGCAGATAAATTATCGTTAGCACTTTGGGGGAATTTCACGGGTATTATGCCAAGTAGTATTTTAAGTGAAAAATCAATAACAGATTTTAGCCCTGAAGATATTATAGATTATCATTTTGAACTTTTATTAAATGCAATAAAAACATAGAAGGAGCTATAAATAATGAAAAAAGGTTTTTTGTTTTTTATCTCTCTACTGATCGTATGGACCCTGCTTGCAGGAACAGATCAGCAGGAAATAATTATCGGAGCCATTGTATCGTTGCTACTTACCATTATATTCTTTTCAAAAGCAACTATATTCTCTGAATTCAATCTGAACCCAAAAGCAATTTTCTACTTTTTTACCTACATTTTTGTTTTTTCCTGGGAATTGCTAAAATCGAATCTTGATGTTGCTTTCAGAGTTATTCATCCTACAATACCTATAAACCCTGGAATTGTAAAAGTGAAAACTAAACTGAAATCAAAATTGGGAAGAACGATCCTGGCAAATTCAATCACATTAACACCGGGAACTTTAACTGTAGAAACAAATGGAGAAGATTATTATATTCATTGGATCGATGTTACTTCAGATGATATTGAAGGAGCAACAAAGCAGATCGTGAGTAAATTTGAAAAATATTTGGAGGTGATTTTTGGCTGATCTAATTTATAATATTGCAGCAATTATTGCACTTGCCGGTATTGTGTTGTCTTTTGTAAGATTGATTCTTGGTCCTACAATTGCTGATAGAGCTGTTGCTTTAGATGGAATGACGATCATTGCAATTTCACTTATCGTATTTATTGCCTATTATTCAAATCGTGTCATATATCTTGATGTGGCAATAGTTTACGGATTGATTAGTTTTGTTGGAATTGTGGCTATCGCTCGTTACCTGGAAAGGGGGATATGATGGAATTAATCGGTGCAATTGTTACATTAACCGGATCCATTTTGCTTTTTCTGGGAGCATTAGGAATTTTACGGATGCCGGATGTATATAATAGAATGCAAGCAGGAACTAAAGCCACAACACTTGGTTCAATTCTTTTCCTCGCTGGAATTTCAATCGGTCATTATGATTGTGGTTGTTTTGGGAAGATGACATTAATAATTTTATTCGTGATCTTCACGAATCCTATTTCCTCAAATGCCTTGGCAAGAGCAGCACATTTTGCTGGAACTAAGCTTACAAGTCGCTCTGTAAAAGATGATCTAACTGATGATAATTTAGAAAACAAAGGAGAAGAAAAATGATCTCCATAATAATAATAGTTTTAGG
>JABIME010000217.1 GCA_018654125.1 Candidatus Cloacimonadota bacterium | reverse complement strand
TGGATATTTCTCCAAGCAAGAATTAAGTTCTACAAGGGCAAGTTCAAATTTCTGTTGCTGCCGAAGTATTTTAACTCTTTTAAGAACAGCTTGTACATAAGCTAAAGGTGAATCTGTAATTTCAATAACTTTTTGATAATAATACAAACTCGATTCTTGATCTAAATAGGAATCGGCAATTATCCGGTTAATTTTATCGAATGCTTGATAGTGTACTGTTGTATTATGTTCATCATAACTTAATATTCTTTCTGGAATGTTATGGAATATTTGAAAAATAAAATCTAAAGCATCATGAATATTATTTAGACTGTACCAATGAATATTCCCAATAACTAGATAGGGACTTGCTGATTCAGGGTAAAGCTGCATACATATTTCTTGGCATTCAATAGCCTTATCGTAATTCTTTTTCATTCGATGTTTATCAGTTAGCCTATAAAGAATATCTTTTTTGGTAATATTAAAAATACTGTAGGAATGCTCTTCATCAAAGTTTTCATTTTGTTTAGCCTTTTCCCAAAGAAAATTCAAACAAACTTCATTTTCTGTATGGAAAATATTAATATCAACTAAAGATTTGATGTCCACTAAATCCACCCATGCTTTTTCATCAACATATACCTCATCCCATCCTTCAGGCATATATCTTCCAACATGATAAGAGGATTTAGTTTCATCATCTCTATTAAAGATCTTCTTTGCCATAACGGAGACAAGTTTTTGCTTTTTATCTGGGATATATGAATATTTAAATGGATTATTAGGAGCTATCCCTTTAATTTCTGATAGCTTGAAATTTTTTGCATTAACCCAACCTAATGTATAGTCTGGAAAAACAATTTGAAACCATTCATCTCTGTAATATTGATTTCTTCGTACTAGAGTTTGCACTATATCTTGAACAAAGAAAACATCACCTAATGAAGCGTAATCAATGATTGGTGAATTAATATCAGGTTGAGAGTATATGGCTGCTTTCAATGAAATTATAATTCCTACTTTTCTAAGAATAACTTCATCATCATTTGGGAGTCTTCCTTCAGGATTTTCAATAAGTTTTGTTGGACTTTTTTTATTACTAGTTTTTGATATAGATTGTGAAATTAGTGAAGTATAAAAACATAATACAATAAATAATAAAATAATTTTGCTAATTTTTTGCTTCATCTTTCCCTCAAATTATAAATTTTTATAATTTTCCTGCTAACTTCCTCAAAACGTAACTTGCAGCCCACATTCCCATGATTGCTGGCAAATAAACAACTGAGCCAAGTGTTCCACGTTTTCTGCCACGTGTAGAAACCCATTCTTCATCAGAGCCTTCATCAAAACCAAATTGCGGTATTGGCTGTTCTGTAGAGAATAATACTGGGATCCCTTTATAAACACCTCTTCTGTGTAAATATTTGCGTACTTTCCGAGCTAGAGGACACATATATGTTTTAGAGATGTCTGTTTGAATAATTTTTGAAGGATCAAATCTTCCCGCAGCTCCCATTGCGGAAATAATTGGAATTTTCATCTTGTAAACTGATTCTAATAATTCTGCTTTTGGTCCTAAACTATCTATTGCATCTACAACAAAATCAACATTCTGCAAAAGCTGATCTCTAGATTTATCATCAAAAAAATCTGAATATATTCTAATGTCGAGATCAGGATTTATATCAAGCAATCTATCACGCATTGCTTCTGTTTTTAACTTTCCAATTGTACTATGAAGTGCAGGAAGTTGTCTGTTCAAATTCGAAAGTCCAACAGTGTCAAAATCCACAAGTAAGATCGAGCCGATTCCGCTTCTTACAAGTCCTTCAGCTGCAAAGGAGCCAACACCACCTAATCCCATTACGGCAATTTTACTCTTTTGGAATATCTCAATTGCTTCTTTCCCAAATAGTAATTCAGTTCGGTTAAATTGTTTCATTAAGAATCCTTTTTATAACTCAGTTTCAAATAAATTTCTAACGTTGTATTTTTGTCTTTCTAATAAAATATTTAAATCAATTTCTGTTTTTACTGAAATTTGTTCTACAATCTTTCTAAGGTTTTTTAGATGATTAAAATCATCGTTTGATTCTGGTGATTTCATGTAAGGTGCATCGGTTTCAAATAAATAATATCCATGTTTAATTATTGCACGTAATACTTTATCTTGAGGATGTTTTGCATTTAAAGAAAATCCTAGATCGTATTGAGAGAAAGTTTCAAAAACTTCTTGTGAAGCATCAAATGCATGTAAAAATCCACGTACATTTGGGAAGTTGTTTTTTAGGATCTTATGCAACTCATAATATTGTCTAACAGTATGAAAAACAACAGGTAAATTATAATTAGCTGCAAGATCGAGTTGCATTAGAAGTATTTTTTTCTGCCATTCATGATCAACATTTCTTTTATCAAGTCCAATCTCACCAATTGCAATAATCCTTTTTTCATCACAGAATTTTATTAATGACTCAATATCATCTTCAGAACTTTTATCATAGTAGGGATGAATCCCAGCCGTCCAAAAAATTGTATCCTTAAATTCATGCATTTGCTTTGAATTCATTAATTCAAATTCTTCCTGGCATAAAGCATTAGAAATAAATTTGGAAATTCCTGCTTCTTTTGCATCGAAAAGTTCTTTATCTAGATTAGAAAGAAGTCTTTCTTCACCTAAGTGGCAATGTACATCTATTATATTTATCATTTTTTATTATCTCTAAAGAAAAGGTTCCCAAGCAGGAGCTTAGGAACCAGTATAAAACTTTGTAAAATTTAATTAAAAACTAAATTCTACACCCATGCTCATGGAAGTTATTGTTTCATCCTCGCCCTTGATCTTCCCATTTCCATCTAGATCAACATAGCGTTCCTGATAACTTCCAACCAGCTGTGTATTCCCACCTAAAGAATAACCAAGTGAACCACTGATAACAGCATTAGGTGTTTTTAGGGCGTCTAATTTATCGAATCCTGTTTGTGAATAGCCTATTTCAGCTTTAGTTAGTTTAGGAATTATTTTTGTATCGAAATTTGCCTTTCCCCATAAAGAGCGATAATTATCTTCATTCTCATCATACATATCTTCATAAGCTACAGTAACGAAAAGGAAGTTAAGAATATTAGTTGTAAGAGCTCCATACCAACCATGAGATTTTGTCATGTCCTCAATTAGACTCTCTTTTGTTAACACAATTGTTGTATCGTCATAAGCTTGAACAAACGCTCTTTGTTCATCGTAGAGTTGGTCAAAAAATGCCGGCATAAAGTCATCTTGATAAATTCGGTATTCCAAATTCATGTGGAAAATGAGGAATTTTGAGTAGAAACCAGGAAAGATAAATCCCATACCATGTCCGTCAATCTGTGCTGCTTCACCATAATGACTCAAAGTAAATAATGGGTTTTGCACAAAAGGAAGTTCGTAATCAACTCCAAAAACGGTTATGTCATCTTCGCCAAATTCATCGAATGAAGGATTACGTCTGTTACTGAAATATTCATTTTCTTCCCACCATGTTTCAAATCCTTCTTCAGTTGGATTTTCTACAGTAGAGAAATAGAGTTCATGGTAATCATCAATCTCAGTATCAATTAAATTATGCCAATCTTCATCGAACGGGAAATCGTCAAAATGATCAGGGAAATTATCGTCATCAGAGTCAAGAAGACCTTTTACTTGGTTTCTGTCATGAGTTACCGTACCACCAAAAGTTAATTTATTTAAAAGCGGAATTTCTGTACTGTTAAGTGGTTGAATGGTTAGTCTTCCACCTAGAATTTCATTTTTCACAGCATTGGAAGTAAACAATTCTGCTGTCATACCTGCTACAGGAAGTTTACCACCAAGTTGAATTCCTATCTGCTTATATTCAGGGTAACGCAGCATATTTGAGTAATCTTTCATTACTAATCCGTGACCCAAAGTGTAAGATTTAAAGCCACCGAGTCTTCCATAAAAAGCATCTCCACGTTCCCCATAACGAAGATAATAAACCTTATTTACATAATCCTCAAAGCTGTCCCAATCTTCTGTTCGAACATCACCATTGCTGTCTATCATCAGATCTATATCCAGTCCTAAGCCAAATTTTCCAAAAGTTAATTCAGGCATTAATCTGATCTGAGTATAAGTCTCTTCACCCAGCATTACAGAACCAACTCCACCACCCATATTGAATGGTCCGGAAGATGATGACCCTTCAGCTTCTAGTTCTTCTTCGATAACTTCAGGTTCTTCGATCGGTGTTTCTTCTCTTACGGGAATTTCTTCTTCCTCTTCTATAATAGGTTCATATTCTTCATTAATAAATTCGCTTTGAGATTCCTCAACATCACTCGGGTCGATAGCTAAAATGATTATTGGTTGATCACCAGAAATAACACCTCTTTGTCCAGCGAGTACAGCACCAGCTTCACCAGTAATTTTATTTTGGAAGATAACTTCACCTTCAAATGTGAGTAATTCTGTTGTTCCGTCTTCACCAATAGTTATCATGAAGTTAGTTCCCTTCACAGAAGCCACGGTTGTAGGTGTTTCAATTTCAAATTCCCCTGTACCTTTTTCTACTTTTGCCCAGAGCTCACCCATTTTTAGTAAACTTCTCTTATTATACTTTTCACCATTCTTTTCTGTACGGATATTTAGAATTGTGTTAGGGAAAAGTTTAATAATTGAACTTTCATCCTGGAATTGAATTGCAGCAAAAGATTCTGCTTTAGTTTCAACTTCATCACCATTAAAAAGCTTGTCCTCAAGCTTTAGTGCGGAACTTTCTAAGTTTCTTGTGAGATCAACATTCCCCTTAACCTTAAGTGGATGTGCAACTGAATCGATTGCATGTAAGCCAATTAAGCCGATAATTATAAATGATACTAATAAAATAATCTTCTTTTTCATTGTATCCTCCCAATAAAATTTTTCTAAAAACTCCATTTAGCAGACATGGTGTCAAGAATAATGTAGAAACATATTATTAAGATGAGTTTGTAATCTTCTTTTTATAGACAGAATCGAGTGATAATTTTTCTTGTTGATTGTAATTAATTGGGGTGTAGATGAAATATAAATATCTGGCAGAATGGTTAAAAGAGAATGAGGATCACAACCTTGTTTTTAAATCATTAAGTAAATTTGAAGATCAATATTTCATTGAATTCAGTAAGCGCAAAGAAGGGCTTCATGTTAACCTTTCATCACAAGATTGTTTTTGCTTTTTTACAAAAAATAAAGTTATACCTTTTGAGAAGATAAACGAGCTCAACTTTATGAACACTCATCTTACAAAAGCACGATTGAACAAAATGGATATCTCTGAAGTCGATAGAATAATTATACTTAATTTTTACAAAATTGATATCTACAACAATAAACAGAATT
Source organism: Candidatus Cloacimonadota bacterium (assembly GCA_018654125.1). Next base: position 4,406 of record JABIME010000217.1, on the reverse strand, counting down.
ACAAATTGATATTTGAATTGATCCCGAGATATCAAAACATAATTCTGCTAAAAGTAGAAGGAGATAACTCTCAGATAATTGATTGTACAAAGAAAGTAAGTTTTGCAGAAAATAGACAAAGGCAGATACTTCCGGGGTTGGAATACACACCTCCTCAAACAGATTTTATTAATGAAAAAAATGAAATTCATTTTCCAATAGATATTGAATCAGTTAAGAGTTTTAGGGAGTCTTCGGTTGAGCTGCCAAATTATAACTCAATGAATTTATTGTTTGAAGAACTATATTTTAATTGGATCTTTAAAGCAAGAAATGAGAGAATTAAACTTAATAAGATCAAACAAATTAATAAAGAAGTTAAGAAAAAAAATAAGAAGATCGAAAAGCAAAAAAAGGAGCTTATTTCTGCAGAAAAAGAAGAAAGTTTGAAGCAGAAAGCAGAACTATTAAAAGCTAGTTTTACATCCATAAAAAAGGGAGCAAAATTCATTATTTTACAAAATTATTATCAAGATGAATTTCCTGAAATTGAGATAGAATTGAATCCTGAAAAAGATGCAAAACAAAATATTGAAAGCTATTTTAAAAAATATCGTAAGGCAAGAGACGGAAAAGATAAAATACAAAAACAGATTGTTATAGGTAATAATGAGATCGAGATTTTAGAAAGAGAAATATTTGAGTTAGAAGAAACAGAAGTGTTTTTGCAAAAGCAGGAGAAAAGTAATAAGAAGAAACCAAATAAATCTGGATACAAGAAGATAGCAATTGATGAGAATTGGGAAATTTATATTGGTAGGACCAGTAAAGAAAACGATATGCTAACTACCCGTTTTGCAAAACCGCATGACTGGTGGTTCCATACTAGAATTTTTAGGGGAACTCACGTTATATTGCGAAATTATAACAAGAAGGAACTTCCCAATAAATTGAAACATTTATGTTCCCAACTTGCAGCTTATTACAGTAAAGCAAAAAAATCTGAAAATGTGCCTGTGGATCACACCCAAATACGGTATGTACGCAAACCACGCGGGAGTGCACCGGGTTACGTGATATATAAAGAGCAAAAAACGTTGTTTGTGGATCCGTTGAGTATACGGGATGTTGCAAAAATGTTAGAGAAAAATTAACAAGGAAGGAATATATGAATAGAGGAATTGTGCTTTTAAGTGGCGGAATGGATAGCCTTATAACTGCCGCAATTGCAAAAACTGAGTGCGATGAAATTTACTTTTTGCATTTGAATTATGGGCAGAAAACAGAGGACAGAGAAATGCGAGCCTTTCGCAAAATGTGCAATTATTTTAATCCGAAAGATGTGTTAATTGCCGATATAAGTTATCTTAAAGAAATTGGTGGTTCTAGCCTTACCGATGAAAATATGCAAATCAAAGATCATAATGGCGAAGAGGGTGTTCCAAATTCTTATGTGCCTTTTAGGAACGCACATCTGGTTACAATTGGTACAAGTTGGGCAGAAGTTATTGAAGCAAATAAAATTTACATTGGAGCTGTGGAAGAAGATAGTTCCGGATATCCCGACTGCCGGGAGAGTTTTTATAAAGCATTGGAAAAAGCAATTGATCTTGGTACAAAAGATGAAACTAAAATTGAACTTGTAACACCAATCATTCACAAACGCAAAGCAGAAATAATAAAGCTTGGCTCAAAATTGGAAGCTCCATTGGAATTTAGCTGGAGCTGTTATAAAAACAATGATATTGCCTGCGGGAAATGTGATAGTTGTGTTCTGAGGATAAAGGCTTTTAAAGAGGCAGGAATGAAAGACCCAATAACTTATGCAATTGAAATAGATTGGGAGAACTAAACAAAGGAGATGCTGAAGTAAAATGAAAAAGTTACTGTTTATTGTCGTTTTTGTATCAATTGTCTTCGTCAGTTTATTAAATTCACTTCAAATGCTTACTCAGAATTGGAGTAAACCACTTGGATATCCATTTTATGAGTTAGTGGAGAAAAAAGAAGTTACTAATTATCCACAAAAGCGTGATAACATGGGAGCATATTTTTCAACTAAACAAGATAATTATATTACGACTACAGAAATCAGAAGGAGTCCGCAGAATGGTCGCAATGAGTCTTTTGTAACTCTTAAAGATGCAAGCGGTAAAGCGTTATGGTCAATAAAAGAATTGAATGAATCAAATTGGCAAAGAGAATTCTTCACTTCTTCCAAAGGTGTTACTTTTATTCGTTCTTATAATGATAGTAAATCTATTGCCTGGGTAGATACTCACGGTGAAGTAATAAACAGAATGGAATTCGACAATAATCTAACTTCAAACCCAATCTTAATTGGTAAAGAAGATAATTGGATCATTCAAAGAGAGCCAGGGAGGTATGATGATAGTCCTGACTCTAATGTTAATAGTAGTTTAATATTTTGTGATAGTAATGGTAACGTGTTAAATGAAGTTGTTATGAAGTACCCTATGTTATATAATGATTTTGCAGTTAGTGAAAACGATAATTATATTATCTTTTCATGTACAACTTTTGATAATTCTAATATTGGTTCTAAGTTTAGATCATATCTCCTCAATTTTGACGGTACAATTATTAAAGAATATGAGGGTAAAGTTTTATCGTATTTGGGTGATTTTTCTGAAAATGAAGATGTTTATGTAAGCACTGGTAGAAGGTATTATGTTGTTGATATTGAAACAACTGAGATAATTACTTCATTTAAGGCTCACAGTAGAGCTGCCATTGCCAATAAAGAAACTGGTATTATTGCTGTCCTTGACTATGACAATTTGAGAATTGTTAACTATGAAACTAAAAGATTATTGTTTCATGAAACATTTGATGTATATCCCGTTCCAAGTTATGTAGAGATCTCAGGTGATGCGAAAGAAGTTATTGTTATAACTAAATCTCATCAATATACATTTAGGATGAAAGAATAGTTCATGAAAAAAATCAAAATAATCGGTGCAGGTTTAGCTGGTTGTGAAGCAGCGTTACAATTTGCTGATAATAATTGGCAGGTTGAGCTTTATGAAATGCGACCAGATAAACAAACCGAAGCTCATCAAACTGGAAATTTTGCTGAGATAGTTTGCAGTAATTCACTTAAAAGCAAACTAATAACTACAGCTTCTGGATTGCTGAAAGAAGAGATGAGAATTTTGGGATGTAAACTTCTTCCAATAGCAGAACAGTGCAGCGTTCCGGCTGGTAACGCATTAGCTGTAGATCGTGATATTTTTGCTGAAAAAGTAACTTCCATTATTACAGAACATCCCAATATTAACGTTCATAGAAAGGAAGTTACAACAATTAATGATGAACTCACAATTATTGCAACAGGTCCGCTAACATCTAAAAAGCTTACAGGGGAATTGATAAAGATCATTGGAGATGAACATCTCTATTTCTTTGATGCTATTGCACCAATTATTACAGCTGAAAGTGTTGATGAGAGTATTATATTTAGGAAAACTCGTTATGACAAAGGTGAGGCAGATTATTTGAACTGTCCATTTTCTAAAGAAGAGTATTATGCATTCGTTGAAGCATTGAATGAAGCAGATAAACATGAAGCTCATGAATTTGAAAGTACGTTCTTTGATAATATTAATTTTAATTTTTATGAAAACTGTACACCAATAGAAGAGCTGGCAAGACGCGGAAAAGATACCTTACGTTATGGTGTAATGAAGCCCGTAGGTTTGGATGATCCTAGAACTGGTAGATGGCCATATGCTGTAATTCAATTACGAGCTGAGAATAATGAAAAGACTGCTTATAATCTTGTTGGTTGTCAGACAATGTTAAAATATGGTGAGCAGAAAAAAATATTCCGCTTAATACCGGGAATGCAAGATGCTGAATTTGAGAGATTTGGTTCAATTCACCGTAATACATATTTGAACGGACCGCATATTTTGAATAATGATATGTCGCTCAAGAAGAGGTCTAATGTGTTTATAGCGGGTCAACTTGCCGGAGTTGAAGGTTATGTTGAATCGATACTAAGTGGATTATTGATTGCAAAACTGTTAGTTGAGGAAATTACAGAATTTGTTGGGTTACTTCCCGATACAACAATTTCCGGACAACTTGTTAAGCACTTGATCACAGAACAGAAAAATTTCCAACCGATGAATGCAAACTTTGGTTTGTTACCTGCCTTAGAAGAGCAAATCAGAGATAAAAAATTACGAAAGCAAATGTATTCAAATAGGGCAATTAGGAATCTGCAAAGCAATTTAACTTAAAAGTAAGATCGCTATAAACCTCAACCTTAATCTCGATCTCGGTCTTATTCTATATAGTCGTGAAAAAAATCTGAATCTTCTAAAATTGTTATTCTATTGATCCATTCCTTATTTGCTTTTAATTTATTTTCAAAATTTTCTAGGTTTGTATCATAATCG
>JABIME010000216.1 GCA_018654125.1 Candidatus Cloacimonadota bacterium | reverse complement strand
TTTACTGGGTGAACCAGGTAGAAAGAACTATTCTCATCATGATCATTTTGAACCGGGAGCAATTACTCTATCAGCTTATAATAAAGATTTTCTTATCGACAGTGGATACGGAATAATTGGCCCTTATGATCTCGATAGAGGTTGGTTTACTTCTGCACAAGCTCACAATATTCCATTAGTTAATGGGCTCGGGCCTAACCTGAATCCTGTTTGGGGAGATGATCTAGACGCTGAAATGTGCAATTATTTCGGGTCGGAACAAATTTCAGCTTCTCAGGTTAGATCTAATTATAGAGGAACAGATCTTACTCGCACAATCTGGTTTGCAAATCAGAGGTATTTTATTGTAGTAGATGAATTTATTTCTGACAGGAAGAAAAGATTTTCTATCCCCTGGCATGGACTAGGCATTTTTGAAAAAGATAGATCAACTAGTGCAAAGTGGTCACAGGATAATTATATTCTTGATGCCGAATTTATTTCTGAAAATGATAATTCATTATTATTCACAACAACAACAGGATTGCACACTAACCGTATCTATAATTATGAACATCAAATTCTGGAAGCAAAACTACCACCAAGTAAGCAGAATAAATTTATTTCAGTTTTAATTCCAAATATGGTTGGTGAAGAAGAAGTTCAAGCTGATGTAACTGAAGCTTTTTCTAGAGGTAATATTAATGCAAGAGTGATTGTTGATCATGCTAACAATTGGAAGGATTTTATTGTACTAGCCGATTCCGTTTGGAATTGTGAAAATGTTTCGAGTGATGCTAATGTCGCAATTTTTCATCAAAATGAGTTTAATGCAGTAGAATATTTATCAGCTAACAATGTTACATATTTCACTATAGATGATGAAGTAATATTCAGGGCAGATAAACCAATTGATATAACGATACATTTGTCAGACGGTTATTGGTTCGGGCACATCTCTTCTAAGCAGAAGAAAAACAATTTCATTGAACTCTTCCCTAACAATAATCAAGGATTTATGATCTTCAATAATAAAATAGTCGAATTTGACGATTCTATTTGCAGACTCAAAATAACCGAAAGTGGAGTATTTGATTTTCATCCATCTCGGAATAAAATTTACACTGCTGACAAATTTAAACCCTATTATCCAATTCTAAATAGCTTGAATTTCTCACAAGACCCAAACTATGACATTGAATTAATGAATAATTTTGAGAAGAATCAGTTACGAAATGAGATTACCATGCTAACTAGCAAAGCCATGAGAAACGAAGTTGATTCTCTAATTAATTATCCATTGAAAAACATTTATGGAATCACTGCCGGATTGGTTAATGCAGCTTGGAGTTCTTCAGAGAGCTTCAAAATCAATCTACCTCAATCTTTTGAACTAGAACGGGAAATAGCCGGCAAACAAGTATCTTATTTTGAGGAAGGCCACATTACAGATAAAGGACTTTCAACTAATTTTCATAGATTAGAGATTGAAGACACATTCTATTTCCAACAAGAAAGTTTTTTTAGAGATCATCATTTCACATCAGCCGAAATACATTTCCGACAATATCACATTTATGCGAATCGTGAAGAATTTGATAATGATATAGATTATCAATTTGCTTTCGATAGATTTTTTAATAATGGAACAATCGCGCTTCAACACAATAGTGAAGGGGAAAATGAAAGCAGAAATGGGATACTTCTAAATTATAATACTTGGAATAGTCAGGCTTTGTGGAATCAAACTGATGAGAAGAGTGACTATTATTTCTCATTATCTAAACAGGGAAAACGATTTGGTGGTAATTTTGCAGGAAATTTTAGTGAAGACAATGAATTACAGAATTTTTCGTTCACAAATTCCATATTAATTTCCAGTAATCTTTTATTCAATTCCAGATTTAAAAGATCAGAATTGGATGGTGAAGAAACACAATTCATAGATTCTAACATTTATTATTATATCAGTAATTTTTCAGGCTCATTTTCTACTTATAAAACACTTTCTAAAAAGTATAAATACAACTGGCGAATGAATTACAATTATTACAAATTCAGCTTTGTGCATCATGGTGACTTTCAGAAACACATGTTTGGTGATTTTGAATTAAGATACAAGGGTAGAAAAATTTCTATTAAAAACACTTTTCACAAATTGGAAACAAATCAGTTCAAGATCGCTTTCAATTCCAAGAAGAATTGGTCTGTAAATACTGGATTAGAACTGGATATTGGCAACTCTGAATTGTCGCGAATATCAGGAGGATTACATATTAACAAATTTATTCGTTCCGGATTAGATGTAATGCATACGATGAATAATGAAAAGGAGTGGTTGGGATTTTGCTGGGTGATGGATAGCAAAATCTTTAAGAATGAACTTTTGAATATTTATACTGCTACTTTTTTTGATGATCAAATGGATGTTTCTTTCTATGAAATTCAAATAAGCCAGATAGGAAAAAACTATTCTCCCGGGATAAAGATCAAAAAAGATAATCGTGGTTTT
>JABIME010000215.1 GCA_018654125.1 Candidatus Cloacimonadota bacterium | reverse complement strand
TCTAAAACCAGTAAGAAATTAGAGATTGAATTTAAAGATGAATATATTAATAATTTTAAAAAAACATATGAGTGGTATATAAATAAAGGATGGTTATGAAAAGTATTGGAATAATCCTGCTAATTATTTGTTTGGCAACTAGCATTTGGGCGCAGTCAGACATTGTAGAGAACACAGTTCAAGATAGTCAGCCAGTTCAGGTTGAAGTAATAGATTCATTAAATATTGAAGCAGATATTGATTCTTTAAAAGAAAATATAGATCCCAGATTACTATTAATTGAAATGAATAATTTCTTGGTTGACAAAAGAGAAATGGAAGATGAGTTTTTTATACCACATTTAATTTATAATGAGAATTTTCATTTAAGTTCACCATTTGATCTGAATGTTCGCATTAAAAAAAATGGATTCTCAGAAATACCTTTTGCACTAGGTAACTTACAAATTCTCCAAAATAATCAAAATTTTTACAATACTATATACAAAAGAGGAAATATTTTTTACAATTCATTAAGATATTCTCTTCCCGTTGCAATCACTGAAACGTATATGGGTCTCGGTGATATAGATATGAACAACATATCGGTATCACTTATGAAGGGAAAGATATTTGGAATTCCAAACTTTAACATGCAACTCGATTTCTTAGGTGAGAAAGGAAAATGGCTTGGCTTTGAAGATGAAGCATCTCAAAATTTTCATTTACATTTATCATATGATCTTGGGTTTTCTAAAATCCATTTCGATAACAGTTTTATAGATCAAGCACTTCCAGGTGAAAAGCATATTAATGGCTACCAACATCCTTTTCAATCAACTATAAATGAAGAAAAGGAATATTCCATTACTGTAGAAAATGAAATTCTGAATGTTGGATTCAAATATAAACAAAATGATTATGAAATGGGTGAAGTATTTAGTAAAGAAAGAAATCTTCTACAGGTTTTAGCAAAAAAGAAATTCCAAACCCCAAATCATTTTATAGATGTTTCATACGAATTTGTATCTGAAGATATTGAAATTGATAGCTATTCAAATCCTGACACAATGCAAACTGTTTTGACTGATAATAAGTATTATATTTTTTCAGGTGATCATGAATCAAATATTTTTGGATTCAATATTGGAAATACTGCGTTTTACCAAGATGAGAATAATTTCCAATTTGATACTGAACTTATAAAAAAACTTTCTAATAGTTTTAATGTCTTAGGTGAATTTACTACAAAATCAAATGAATACTTTGCAAATCCTTTAGTTATATATCCACGAAAAGAATCAAGGTCTAATGTTGGTGGTGGAGTCTTTATTGACTCTCCCATAATAAATTTGAAAGCAATAATAGGACAACATCACGTAGAGGATTTCAATGGCAATTATCATTATTTAGAGAGCACTGTAAATTTGGGATTAACAAAAAATGTTGGAATTCTATATGGTCTATGGGTAAGAAATGAGAAGACAACATATCGTGTTGAGAATAATACTGATGTTATGAGATACCCAGAGTGGCAGATATCTGGGAAACTAGAGCTGATTTATCATTTAAAATATAATAATGCTATAAAACTTGGTGTTAAACATATTTACCATTCTAAATATTCTTACACTTTAGATGATCTGGAAGTTATTTTTAGAAACGATTCCCAAAATTTTGATGCATATCTTAAAATTCAACTTACAGATAGATTCGAGATCAGTGTGGATGCAATAAATTTAACAAATAATAATGTAATGTTTACTAATTCAGATCACCCAGGAACACATTTTAACTTTAATGTGCATTGGATCTTTATCAATTAGGAGAGTACATATGAATTTTCAAAAAATAGTTTTTCTTATATTACTGTTAATGATATCAATGTCTATGAGCTTTTTGATAGGTTCTGTTTTTGGTGAAAATATTTTTGATCTAAATGGATATGGTTTTCAGTTTTTAATATTCTCAATTTTGGGAAGTTTCATCTTCTTTTGTTTAAAATATTTAAAAAGTTATGATATACTAATTGTTGTTATTTTCATATCAAGTATATTTACATATTTAATGAGGAAAACTTCATTGAATGAGCAGATTGGCGGAGTGTTCCAAATTTTCTTATACTCTTTTATGTTGTTTATTACATATTCAGTTATCTTTAAATTTACATGGTTCAGGTTCAAATATGTTCGAAATATTATGTTCAGCATTCTTGAAGCATTTGGCTATGTCATCGTTCATTTGATTTTACATATATTAATCAAAAAACCAATTGAAGGTTCATACGTTCTAATTTACTTTTTGAATGGCTTAAAAATAATGATAACTCTTGGAGTTAGCTTTAGTATTGTAGAATATGTTAATGCAAGATTAGAACAACTTTTCTTTAAAGATCCAGAAAGAATACCTTCAGGTTCGGAAGCTGATATGAATGGTGATTTGGCAGATTAATAGTTAAATACACTTCCACCAATGAACTCTCTTAATATCGAGTTAGAAGGAACAATATCATCTTGTATATTGTAAACATGCTCAACTGTCTTCCATAATCTAAGTGCTTCAGTGTAATGAGGAGAAAATTCAGAGATTGAGTGCAGAATCGGTAGAATATATTTTTTAAGAACACCAAGCTCATAAGTTAAAATACTGTTAAACATAAAATCAGCATTTTCTTGGAATGGAAAGATGTTTTTGTCTTCCCCTTCTCTTACAGAATTCCACATCTCTAAAGTCTGTTCACCGGTATGTCCTCTATAATTATAATCACGGACCAATCTTCTGATTTTTCTTGAGTCGGTTGTCGTGATACGATTATGGGCATCTATATTAAGGTTATTTAAAGCACTTACATAAATTCTTAATTTCTGATTAAAGGGAACTGAAGAAGAGAGTGCATCATTCAACCCATGAATCCCTTCCATTAATAAAATTTCATTATCTTTTAACTGCAACTTCTTATAACTCTTCTCACGCGTTCCCTGTTTAAAATTATATTTTGGTAATTCTATCTCTTTGCCATTAAGCAAACTTTGAAGATCATTGTTCAATAAATCAAGGTCCAATGAGTGAATACTCTCAAAATCATAATCACCATTCTCTTTTCTGGGCGTTAAGGTTCTGGGAAGGAAGTAATCGTCCATCCCCAGAATATGCGGCTTAATTCCATTTACGCGTAAATGTATAGAAAGTCGTTTTGCAAAAGATGTTTTTCCTGATGATGATGGTCCAGCGATTAACACGAGCTTTGTGTCATCTTTCCGTGAAATATGTTTTGCAATATCAACTATTTTCTTCTCATGTAGAGCTTCTTCGATCTGGATGAGATCTGTAATTGAATAGTTTTTAACAGCATTGTTAATAGCATTCACAAAATGTACTCCTAGAATACTTAACCATTTATCATGTTCCTGATGAGTTGAGAATAATTTTCTAGATAACTTGAATTTTTTATCAATGCTAGTTTTAAATCTATTAGGAAATCTAAGAATTAATCCTGGAGCATGATAAACTATTTCAAAACAATTAATATTTTTTGTATTACTTGCAGCCTGTCCTATTAAATAATCATAATAATTACCACATTTAATAAGTTTTACAGAATTATGTTTAATATGTTTTAAAATATCATCACGATTTTGATTTGTAAATATCTCTTCAGCCTCAGATGACGTTACTTCAACCTCTTCAATTGGAATTTCACTTTCGATTATACTTTCAATTTCTAGCACTAATTTATTTATCTCTTTTTCAGAGAATGTATAGTTGATGATTTCTGCATATATACCATCTCCTATAGAATGTTCAATAACCAATTTTTTATCTGAATCGAAAATAGTATTGAAAGCTTTGCACAAAATAAAAATTGAGGTATTTTTATAGATTGCGTCTCCAGCAGTGCTTGATCTCGAAATTCCTTCAATGATTGTATCTAAATTTATTATCGTTTTGTTATTTATATATTTATTATTTACTTTGCATGCAATTATTTGTTCTTCATTTGTTATATTTTCTTTCAAAATGTCTAAAATACATAATGGTTTTGCATAAGCAATTTTCTTATAATGATTCCCATCTATTCTTATATTAACGGTAAACAAATTTCCTCCTATGTTACAAACAATATTTTTTTAAAACTCAAGTTTCTACGTCAAGATAATTATCATTACATAATTGTTTTAATATTCTTATATAAAGGGTTATGAAATAGCTTGAAATAAGTTTGTTTTAATAGCTAATTTAATATTGACTTTAAAACAGAGAAAATAAATTCCGCTCATCGGAGGTTGATTATGGATAGAAAATTAAAAAGAAATATCATTCAGCATTTAGGTATTATCGCAGGATCAATATTGTTTGCGATAGCATATTCATGGTTTCTTGTTCCATACAAGATCGCACCAGGTGGAATTGGGGGTTTGGGGCAGATATTATTTCATTTTATCAATATTCCTATTGGTGTTTCAATGATGATGTTTAACATACCATTATTTATATTAAGCTTTATATTTTTAGGCAAGCGTTTTGGGCTTAGATCTCTTTTTGGAATGTTCACAACTTCAATATTTTCTGATCTCCTAAGCCTTCAGAATCTTCATAAGTTTGGTATTATTAAAGATATATCACCTTATACATTTATTGATAATGGAAACACGATTTATGCAATGCTATCACCACAAGATATCTATTTATCAGCAGTTACAGGTTCTGTTTTATTAGGTTTAGGATTAGGGATAATCTTTCGATTCCGTGGTTCTACTGGAGGTACAGATATTCCGGTAGCATTCCTAAAACAGAAAACAGGTATCTCTATTGGTATGGGATATTGGGTTGTAGAAACTATAATAATAATGACTATTGGTATAGTATTTAAAGATATGAAGTTAATAATATGGGGTTATGTTAATCTGTTTATTACTACAAAAATAACTGACCTTGCAAGTGAGGGGTTACCCTATGTTAAAGGTGTTTATATTATCTCACAAAAAAATAATGAAATCAAAGAAAAAATATATGATAAAATCAGACGTGGTGTAACCTTTTTTAAAGCGCAAGGTGGCTATAGTGGGAATGATATGGATGTTTTATTTTGTGCGATGAACAGAAGACAAGTTGCAATGCTTCGTGATATAGTAAAGGATATTGATCCAGATGCTTTTGTGTTACTTACAGATGTTAATGATGTAATGGGGTATGGATTCCGCAGTAGAAATATTGATCTTACCGATAAAGATTCTTAATAATATTATTAATTGCTAAAATAGTAAAATATTTTGTTAATTGCCGTGAATTATGTCTATATAACAATTCACGGTATTTTTTTTGTTTACTAAGGATTGATTATTAATATTAATGTTGACATTTATGTCACTATCCCTTATTTTAATAGTATATCTAATTCAATAATAAGGGAGTACGATATATGCAATCAATTTTAATTGTTGAAGACAACTGGGATACTCAATTACTAATTTCAAGTATATTAAGAGAAAATGGTTATCAAACTTTTCTTGTTGCAGATGGGAAAAAAGTAATTAGCAAGTTTAAAGAGTGTAAACCTGATATTGTACTATTAGATATTCAGCTTCCAGGTGAAGATGGAATAACAATTTTAAGGAAATTAAAAGATATCGATAAGGATACTCTTGTAATTATGATCTCTGGAACAAGAGGTATTAAAAATGTTGTTGAAACAATAAAGCTTGGAGCTTATGATTATGTAAGAAAGCCATTTGATGAAGATGAACTTCTTATATCAATTAAAAGAGCTCTTAAAACAAAAGAATTAAACCAACAAATAACCGATCTTAAGAAAAAACTGTATTTTAAGAAAAATAAAATAGTAATTGGTAATAGCCCATTAATTAAGCGAATTCTAAATCAAATAGATTTAATAGCACCTACAAAAATGAGTGTAATTATACAAGGAGATAGTGGAACAGGTAAAGAGGTCTTTGCCAATTTGATTCATAAAAAAAGTCTTCAAGAGAAAAGCCCATTTGTAGCGTTAGATTGCGGAGCGATTCCCGATACTCTTGTAGAAAGTGAATTATTTGGCCACGAGAAAGGTTCATTTACCGGAGCGTTAGCTTCTAAAGCTGGTAAATTTGAAGAGGCAAATGGTGGAACATTACTTTTAGATGAGATAACCAATATGCCAATTCAAGGACAAGCAAAGTTACTTAGGGTATTAGAAGAAAAGCAAACTACACGTATTGGGGGTATTAAAACAAGGAATATAGATATTAGGGTTATTGCTACTTCTAATAAAGATTTCTTGCTTGAGATAAAGCAAGGTAATTTCCGTGAGGATCTTTATCATCGTTTGAATGAGTTTCAAATAACACTTCCTTCTCTTTCAAAAAGAAAAGATGATATTCCGCTTTTCGCTCATGAATTTCTTAAAGAAGCAAATGAAAAATATAATAAAAAAATCTCCGGATTCAGCCCAGAAGCAATGCAATTACTACTTGGTTACAAATGGTCTGGTAATGTTCGAGAATTAAAAAATGCTGTAAATCGCGCTGTTATAACCACCGACAATGAAGTGATTAACCCAGAGCAATTATCAATTCAACTACTTGAAGATGTTCCAAGTAATGCTATAAAACCAACAATTGAAACTATTACATCTTTAAAAACAATGTTACAGGAATATGAATATGACATTATACAAAGTGCAATCGAAATGACAAATGGAAATAAAACAAAAGCTGCAAAATTATTGGATGTAAATATTCGGACATTACACAGAAAAATGATCTAAATGAGCTAAATTAATATTATTGTTTAGTAGGACACTTATGTCGCGGCATGCCATATGTGACGCTCCTTAATATATTTTTTTTCGTTAATGCGTCAAATTAGATGCAGCACTTATGCCAATATATTTCAATGTGTTATAACATATTTTTTGCATAATGTCTTTCATTTTACTCCAGTGGCATAATAGTTGCATATTATTCGATCAAGTTAATAAAAGGGAGGACAAGATGAAAAAGCTATTTTTAATAATAATCATTTTAATTCTTTCAAATGCACTTTTCTCAGAGAAAATTGAATATGCATATCCTAGAAAAAGTTATCTGAAAGAGTTAACAGAACCTAGTAGAACATTTAGAGAAGATGCACCGGAAATTATTGCTTCCGGAAACGTAAATTATATTATTGGTGGTTCACCTGTAATAGTCGCCCCAGATATATCTTTGGCAAACTTTACTGAAGATGTTGAAGGTATGAAAATTTATTTTACTGATAATTTTAGTGCTGGAAATGATATACTTGAACTCTCCCAAAACTTTGGTGGTGTAACAGAAACTTATGACCAGGCAAATGGAATCCTAATTCTAGAAGGGGCTCATGACGCTGTGTTTTGGGAAGATGTTTGTCGTCATGTACAATATCGGAATACAAATGGATCACCAATTGAAAACGTTAGAGATGTAACATTCACTTTAATCTCAGCCATTTTCATTCCTTCTACCGGGCACTATTACGAATTTGTTTCTAATTATGGTGTTTCTTGGACGGAATCTAGAGATAGTGCTGACCTTGCTACTTATTACGGACTTCAAGGCTATCTTGCTACAATCACTTCAGCGGAAGAAAACTTTTTCATAACAACCGAACTTGGTGGAGTAGGTTGGATTGGTGGAAGTGACTTGGAAATGCATGATACTTGGAAATGGATTTCTGGGCCAGATACGGGAACTGAATTTTGGCAGGGAAGATATCCATCTCATCCCACCTTGCCGGGATCACCTATAAACGGAATGTATAGTAATTGGAATTATCAAGAACCAAATCAATATTATGGTGATAATAATCCCGTTAGATGGGAAGACTATTGTCATATGATCTACAATCCAGCTGTTGGTCCAATTGGTAGTTGGAACGATCTTCCAGACACAGGTACCGGTGGGAATTACACCCCGTATGGTTATGTAGTTGAATATGGTGGAATGCCTGGTGATCCCGAGCTAAACCTCTTCTCTACTGTTACGGTTACAGTAACAGATCTACAAGTGACGGAAGTATTACCTTCAGCCGGTGGAGATCTGATTATTGATGAAGCAGAAACTATAAATTTCTCCATATCTGCTTATGATCCAGGTGGAAATACACTTTCATATTCCTGGAAACTTGATAATATTGAAGTTGGGACTTCAAGCTTATTTGATTTTATTACTAATTACACATCAGCAGGAACTTATGAAGTATCACTTAATGTAAACGAAGCTGGTGGAGGTGAATTAAATTATCTATGGAATATTACTGTTAATGATGTAGATCAAAATATTGTTATTAACGAAATCCTACCATCTGCTGGAGGAAATGTAACAATAAACGAGCTTGAATCAATTGCATTCAGCATTGATGCATACGACCCAGATGGGAATCCACTTGTCTACAACTGGCAATTAGATGGATCAAGTGTTTCCACAACTGATTCATACAATTTTACGACAAACTATTCATCTGCTGGAAGTTATGTTGTAACACTAAATGTCACTGATAACTTCACTGATAACACAATAAATTACAC